>JACMNZ010000425.1 GCA_014378285.1 Pseudopedobacter sp. | reverse complement strand
TTTACAATACGTTTTGTTGGTTGCTTTCAATTTGTTGTGAATTGTTTAGGGATAGCCCGAGTACTATACCTAAAAAACGGAATAAAAATCTTGACTTTATAATTAAGTATAAACAAAATAGTGTTTTAATTCTATCAAACCTTACAAGAAATTCGGAAATGTTCTTGGCATATCTTTCAAAAAATAAAAATTATCATGAGTAAAAACATAATCATTCAATCTATTAACATCAGAGATAAAATAGAGCAATTAGTTGCCGATCATCAATCTGCTAAAACTGCTTTTAACAAAGAAAGCGTTGGGGAAGTAAATGTTTTTTTAACCATTACAGGCTTTGAGGGAGATATGGTTGCGGATAAAAAGCACCACGGAGGAAATGATAAAGCGATTTGCTGTTACAGCTCAGATAGGTTTCCTCATTGGAAAAATGAATTAAATTTAGATTTAGGTTTTGCCGCATTCGGCGAGAATCTCACTTTAACAGGCGAGAATAGTTTAGAAGAAAATATTTTTGTTGGAGATAGGTATCAATTAGGAGAAGCAATTGTGGAGGTTTCAGAACCCAGAGGACCTTGCTATATCATTGGGATTAGATATAATTATAAGCCATTTGCCAAACTTTGTCAGGATACTGGTTTTACAGGTTTTTACTTAAGAACCATAAAAGAAGGTTTGGTCAAAAAATCCGATGGATTAATTCATCTTTCATCTCATCCAAAAAAAATATCCATTGCACACATCAATCAAATCCGTTACCACGATTCTAAAAATAAAATCGAATTACAAAAATTAGTTGATTTAGAAGAGTTGACATTAGAATGGCGTGAAAAGTTGGAAGTTTTATTGCGCATAAGCAAAGTAAAAGCAACATAATAAAGCACTTACAAACTTTAAATCATCTGTTTTAAATTGTAACGCATCGGTAAATTTATTGTATAAATAGCAAGAAGTATCGCTACGCTTTAATAAATAAATAGATATTTGTGCTATTATTTATCAATATGAAAATAAATTTACTTTATATATTAATCCTCTCTTTAGCTATCTTGTCTTGTAATAACAGGGAAAAAATTCGTTTACATGGCTCTACAAACATAAAAGGAACGGTATTTGGAGATTCTGTTATGGATAATAATGTGAGAGAATTGAGTTCTATGCTCGATTTAGTACAGGGTGGCGATAGGGAAAAAGTAACTGTAAAAGGATTGGTTGATAATGTTGCTAAAGATGCTGGAAATTGGCTCACCATTAAATTACCTAATAAAGATTTAATGAAAGTTAATTTTGAGGACAGTAATTTTTCTGTTCCTAAGGATATAATGGGTAAAACCGTTGTTTTAAAAGGAATGGCAAAAGCCGATGTTTTAAACGTAGATCAGCAAAAGGAAATTGCCCAACAAATTGGTTCATCAAAAGAAGAAATTGATAGTATTAAGGCTCCAAAAAGAATAATTTCTTTTGATGCGATAGGGATGGTGGTATTATAAGCTCAAATTGACACAAACAAAAAAAGCCTCTCAAAAATAATTTTTGAGAGGCTTTTTTTTAACTGAATTCTATTTTTTAAGCGTAACAGTTCTTTCAACCATTGTGTTTTCTCCGGTAACATCATTACCATTAGCATCTTGCAATTGTATTTTAACTTTTAAATCACCCATTGGTGCATTTTTGATAAAATATGGTTGCCATTTATCAACTGTAAAAGTGGTATCGTTTACTGCAACTTTCACTTTATAACCATCAGAAGCTAACGTAGCATTCTTCACATAAAAATCTAACAATAAATTTTGAGTGTCTTTACCCGCATATTCTCCTTTAGGGCGACTGTAAAACAACATCGGTGTTTTAGCATCTTCCATTTTTACATAGTTTCCTTTTTCATCAATTTTAAAATGAACCACAACTGCTGCATCTGGTGCCTTAACTGATAAATGGTAAGAACGGGAAAGGAAACACAACAAATAATGTTCTGAATTTAAAGGTAAAGTAACCGTATTTTCTGGCTTGTATAAAGCTTGATAAGGCTTGTTATCCATAATAAAATGGATGTGTTGCCCTTTATCAGAATTTGCACACTCGCCAGAATTCATATCCATGGTTTGTTTGGTCAATTCATAATTGGCAACATCAAAGTTTA
>JACMNZ010000424.1 GCA_014378285.1 Pseudopedobacter sp. | reverse complement strand
TATTAGAAGATGTAGTTGTTGTAGGGTATCAGACTATTAAAAGAAAAGAAATCATTGGTTCTGTTACTACCGTTGGTAATAAAGAAATTGCTCAAAAACCTATTGTGAATTTCACACAGCTTCTCCAAGGTAAAGCTCCAGGCCTTCAAATTACCGGACAAACAGGTAGGCCGGGTGCAAGTGCTAATATCCGTGTAAGAGGAATCGGATCAATTACTGCAAGTGCTGAACCTCTAATTGTCTTAGATGGTGTTCAGGTTTCATCCCAAGCATATAGTGCTATTAATCCTAACGATATAGAAGATATAGCAGTGTTAAAAGATGCTGCTTCCGCTGCATTATATGGCTCAAGAGCAGCTAATGGTGTACTTGTTATTACTACTAAAAAAGGTAAGGGTAAGCCTGAGCTTAGGTATTCTTTTCAATACGGAAGGTCGAGAACATTGGACCTAAAGAATGCAGAACTCATGAATTCTGCGCAAAAGTTGCAATACGAATTTGAAGGTAATTACACTAATTCGCTGCTTGGTGGATTAATACGTTCCAAGATTACTGCGGGAAGTTTACCAGCAGGTTCAACTTTGTTTAACATAGATCCTACGCAAAGACAAAATTTGTGGAACGAGTTGTCTGCAACAGGGGCAGGTGATTGGAGAAATTATTATTTGCAGGACGGGACAAGCAAGACACATGAACTTGCCTTGAGTGGATCTGACGATAAATTTAAATATTATTTTTCACTTAACAAGAATGACAATATTGGAACTCTTTTTGGTTCAAAATTTAATAAAACTGGTGGTAGGCTAAATGTTGAATACCAGGCTAAAGATTGGATTAAAATAGGTACTAACTTAAACGTAGTTCGTTCAAAAGAAGATGTTGTAAGAGAAAGATTTAATGCACAGGGATCTTACACGTCCATTTTCTTTACAAATCCTTACGAAAAGGTATATAACGCAGATGGTACCTATAACTTAACTCTACAAGGTTATTCTTCACTTGAAGGAACTGTAAATAATCCGAATACCAATGACAGAATTACTGCATTTACCTCTATTTTTGGTGAAGCTAAGTTCTTAAAATATTTAACATTGAAATCCACCATTGGTATCAACTATAACAATTTACTAAATGAAAGTTATTTAAAGCCGGGTTCTAATCTAGCAAATATCCTGGGTTTCAACCAAAAGACAGATATATTCCAAAGAGAAGTTGCTTATGTATTTACAAATACAGCAAACTGGAGACAAACTATAGGAAATACAAAACATTCCTACAGTATATTGGCAGGACAGGAATTTAATAAAGATCAGTTTTATCAATTACTTGCCACAGGTAGAAATTTTCCGTCTCCCTCATTAACAACATTAGATAATTCAGGAACACCAAATGCTGCCAGTACTTCAAGATTTGATTTTGCGTTGATTTCTTATTTTTCAAGCATTTCATATGATTATGCAAAAAAGTATTATGTAACGCTTAGTGGTAGAAGAGATGGATCATCCAGATTTGGGGCAAATAACAAATATGCAAATTTTGGAGCTGTTGGTTTAGCTTGGGATGCGTATAAAGAGAATTTTGTTAATAAGATTAACTTCTTAAGTGCATTAAAATTCAAAGCTTCTCAAGGAACATCCGGTAATAATACTGTGGGTAACTATGATAATTTAGGAACTTATGGATTAAATGGTAGATACAATGACGCCCCTGGAGCAACGCCTGCAAGATTGGCAAATCCGAACTTATCTTGGGAAATTAATAAAACTACAGATGTAGCAATGGAATTTGGGTTATTTCATGACAGGATCACAGGTTCAGCAGGATATTTCAAAAGAAAAACAAGTAAATTATTGTATGATGTGAATGTTTCCTATACCACAGGATTTACTTCTTACAGAGGTAATATAGGAAACTTAGAAAATAAAGGTGTAGAGTTAGAGTTAACAGGCAATATCATTAGAAAGAAAAATATGAGTTGGAGTGTTACAGGAACGTATACACATGTAGATAATAAAGTTACAGCATTATATTCAGACGATGTGCCACAAGGAATTGGCAGATTAAAAATTGGTGAACCAATACTTACTTACTTTTTAGTACGTGCAGCAGGTGTAAATCCGGCCAATGGTAAGCAACAATATCTAAAGCAAGATGGAACTGTAACAGAAACATTTTCTGCCAGTGATGCAGTGCTTTTACAAGGTAAGTCGCCAAATGTTAAATTTTATGGTAGTTTGAGTACAAACTTTACTTATAAAGCATTTGATATTAGTGCACAGATGTATTATTCAGGTGGTAACTATATCAATAATTTGCAGTATAATTATAGCACCGGAAATGGATCTAGCCTCGTTTCTCAACAATTTACAAAAGCATTTGACTACTGGAAAAAAGCAGGAGATGTTACCTTTTTACCTAATTTAAATGATCCTACTCAAAGAGTGCGTCAAACAACAGATAAATATCTTGAAAAAGGTGATTATATCACATTAAGAGACATAACAATCGGATATAATTTGAGTACTGCACTTGCTAATAAAATAAAATTAAAAGGATTTAGATTCTTTTTACAAGGAACCAATCTTTACCTTGGTACTAAATTCCATGGGTTACCTGAAATAGGAACATCAAATTCTGAAGATGGAGGTTATAATGGACAGACAGCTCGCTTTGCATACCCACAAGCAAGATCTATCACCGCTGGATTTGATGTAAGATTTTAAAATTCTTTAAAAATATAATTATGAAAAAATACTTAATAATAGGACTTGGGTTAATTACCGTGATTTCCAGTTGCAAAAAATCGGAAATTGAATTATTCCCTTACAACCAAATTGAGACTACACAGGCTTTCACAAATGAAGCCGGTGCTTCACTTGCATTAAACGGTATGTATTACGGGTTAAAAGTTGCTGGTGGATATTATGTACAAAACTGGGCAATACAGAGTGAAGTAGCTTCAGATAATGTGATCATAAGTTCTGCAGGTCGTTTGTCGCAAAGAGCTTTTAGTGACTGGACCTATAATGGGGATAACACTTCAAGCACTTTTCAAGATGGCTATACGATGGTAAGAAGAGCAAATGCGATTCTTGAAAATATTGACAAAGTACCCGGTAGTACACCGGCATTTATAAATAATACAAAAGGGCAGGCTCTGGCATGTAGAGCAATGGTTTATTTTGATATGGCTCGTGTTTACAGCAAATCACCCTTAAATGCAACTGCTACAGATTACACAGTACCTTATGTAACTACGACTGATGCTACAATAAAACCTGGGAACGAAAGCATTTCTTCATTTTATGATAAAATCATCAAAGATTTAAATGACGCAAAAGGTCTAATTGCCGTTTCAAACGGTGTAGGTCAATTGAATCTAGCTGCTGTTAATGCCTTGCTCTCTAAAGTATATCTGTATAAAGGAGATTATGCAAATTGCATAGCTGCATCAACAGCTGCATTAGGTGCTACACCGGTGTTGTCAGATACAACTACTTGCCCGTTAGTATGGCAAGACGCAAGTGAGGCAGGCGTAATTTTTAAGATTAAAAATACCGATTTAGATGGTATAACGACGCAAGGAGTCAACTATTATCAGAAAGTAGCAGGCGGCATTAAGTCAGAATACGTAGTTGATTATGCCTTTTACCAATTATTCCAAAATAATGATGTTAGAAAAGCTGCTTACACATTAGCTAGCCCTTTTAGTACTGTAAATCAAATACACGTTGTCAAATTTGCAGGCAGAACAGGATCACCAGCCGGTAATTTGGACGCAAAAGTTCTTCGTGCCGCTGAAGTATTGCTGAACAGGGCGGAAGCTTATTATAAGAGTGGAAACGAGCCCCTAGCACTTGCTGATATCAACTTACTTAAAATTAAAAGATATAAAGGATACGTAAATGCTGTGATAGCGGGCCAAGCATTATTGGATGAAATTAACTTGCAAAGAAGACTTGAGATGGCTTTTGAAGGTGATAGATTCTGGGATTTAAAGCGCCTAAATTTACCTGTTCAAAGAAGTACATTTGGTGATAAAGCTGACGGTACTGGTGCAACTTATGTATTTAAGACGCTTGCCGCTGGAGATTATAGGTTTAATTTTCCTATTCCACAAAATGAAGTAAATTTTAATACAAACTTAAAACAAGTACCTGGTTACTAATTTAAATTGACTGATATAATAAAAACCCTGAAATTTATTTCAGGGTTTTTATTTACTATAAAACAGATAACATGTTATTAATTCTTTTCAGATTCATTTTATTATTTTAATACTTCCGTCAACTTGCTCCCCAATTCTTCTCCCCTTAATTCCGTAGCTATTATTTTTCCTGTTGGGTCTATTAATACATTATAAGGAATACCATCAAAACCATAAAGAGGTACACTTGCACTATTCCAGCCTTTTAAATCACTTACATGTGCCCAGGAAAGCTTATCTTTTTTTATAGCTTCCAGCCATTTTGTTTTGTCTTCGTCCAGCGATACGCCCAATATTGTAAAGTTTTTATTTTTAAATTTATTGTAGTTGGCAACTATATTTGGATTCTCGCCTCTGCAAGGCCCACACCAGCTTGCCCAAAAGTCAATCAAGACATATTTACCTTTAAAAGAATTTAAAGCTATTTGTTTGCCCGAAGCATCTGCCATAGAAAAATCAGGAGCCTGGTTGCCAACAACGGGTTTACCTTTTTGAACCGGAGGGCCCTCTTTTTTAACCAGCAGTTCATTGTACTGCGAAATAATGGTTGCTACGCCATTGTGGTTTGGAAATCTTTTAGATAAATTTGGGACGGCCGATTTTAGTTCTGCAGGGTCAATGCCTCTTGTGTAACCCAACGAAAACATTGCAACTACTGCATCTGAAGAAGTATCTATCGATTTTACAATAAAGTTTTTAAAATCTCCTCCTTCTTTATTTAAATTAATAATCTTCAGTTTTACAACACTGTCACTCCCTTTATTTTTTTGAAGAGAATCTATTTCAGCAGACAAGGCTGTCATATTTTTTTGTCTGCCATCAACCCCCAATAAAAAGTTTTTAAATAATTTATTTGCATGCGTATTAAATTCCGGACCGGTAAGGCTCAT
>JACMNZ010000423.1 GCA_014378285.1 Pseudopedobacter sp. | reverse complement strand
TACCAAACGAAACCAGAAACTATGTTCCTGCTTTTATTGCCGCCAATTATATCATGAATTATTATGGAAAACATCCCCAAATAAAAATCAGTAATTAAAATATATTAAAAACGGATTCTGTTTATGTAAACAAGTTTATATCGTTTGATAAAATTGCTTCCGCGTTGAACTTGCAAGCCAATGATATACAAAATCTTAATCCATCTTACAAAAAGCTATTGATTAATGGCACTAAAGAAAATCCAAAAAGATTAATTATACCAAAATTAACTTATAATGATTATACAAATTTTTTTGAAGCTTTAAATGCTGATGAAGATGAAAGTATTAAAATTGTAAACGTAATTCAGCAGCCTACCAGACCTTTTAAAACCATAACTCACGTGGTTAAACAAGGTGAAAGTCTGAATAGAATAGCTGATAATTATAGAGTAGAGGTGCAAGACATAAAAGTTTGGAATAATTTACTAAACTACACAATCTCCATAGGACAAAAGCTGGTGGTTAATAAATCTATTGAGGATTTAAAAAAACCTATTGAGAAAAAAACAGATTTCTTAGCTTATAAGATTAAAGCAGGCGATACACTTTCTTCTATCTCAGAGAGATTTGAAAATGTAACCATACAAAGTATCAAAGAAATAAATGGTTTAAAATCTAGCATTTTAACAATTGGTGCTATATTAAAAATCAAGATTTAATTTTTTAAATCACTAAAAATCCCTTCAATTAAATAAGTTGAAGGGATTTTATTGCTCTATTCTCTTGTTAAACTGTTATTTTCATTCGATGAATTTGATAAATTCAATTTCAACTCAGATATTTTTTCACCACCCTTAATTCCAAAATCCAATGTTCTGATTGGAAACGGAATCGTAATATCGTTGCTATCAAAAGTTTTCTTTATTACTATAATAGCCTCGCTTTTAGCGTGTAAATAATCAGCCTGATGTACAGAATTAAGCCAAATCCTCAACTTAAAATTTATGGAACTATCACCAAACTCATCATAAAAAACCTCTACTTCTTTTTCCATATCTCTTTGAGATAAATTAGCAAGGCATTCTTTTACCAAACTTCTCACCTTTTCTAAATCATCACCATAAGAAACACCCACTGTAAAATCCAAGCGTCTTTTTCCGGTTGATGAAAAATTCTCTATTGAATTTTGAAAAACATTTTTATTTGGAATAATTAATCGTTGTCCTTGTAAAGTGATCAGTGTTGTATCTCTTAAATTTACCGCCTCTATCCTACCCATCTTATCGTTTACTGTTACCAAATCGCCAACATCAAATGGATGCCTAAAAGACATAAAAATACCAGACATAAAGTTTGCTGCTACATCTTGAAATGCAAAAGCCAATGCCAATCCTAAAATACCAGCTCCTGCTAAAACAGTAGTAACTGCTTTATCTAATCCTATAATATTAAGTGCAGTAAATATGGCTATCAAAAGAACTACTACGTACATAAAAGAGGAAAACAGTTTATTGATAGTTTGAATGGAGGATAGCTTTTGAATGATCTTATAGGAATATTTTCTAACAAGTTTGGCTATAAAAATCCCAATTATTAATATTATAGCAGCTAAAACAATATTTGGAAGTAATTTAATGGTTTCCGCAAACCATCTTTGTAATTTATCTACTAATAAGTTATAAGCTTTATTAAAATCCATATACTTGAATAATTGTATTAAAATTCTCTTTTAAATAGCAATAATTTAACCAAACTATAATTTATAAAAAATGCTACTATAAATGAGGTTAAAAATAAAATGGCTAGTATTAGTTTTTACTAATATTAGCCATTTAACAAGATTCTATAATTTAATTACTAAAAAATTTATTGCCCAACTAAAAAAACCGCATTGCTAAAAAGCAATTTGCCGTTTTGCCAAAAACTACGGAATAATGGATCATCAGCTAAATATACAACTGAACCTTTTCCTAAATCTTCGACCCCAAATAATGTTCCGTCTTGTAATTTTTGCTTAATATTAGCACCTGTAAAACCACTTACATAAGTAGACTTTTTAACATAACCAACGTTCCACCCTTTTTCTAAAAAACTGTAAATATTAGTATCAAGCTTTAAGCTAAAATAGTAATTAGGATAGCCAAAAGCCAATGGATTTGTATTGTCTAATTCTAATTTATAGATAGCCCCAGGGATATTATTTATCAAACCTTCCCGCTCCCTATTTGCATAAACTTTAAGGTTGGTATAAATATCTTTTTTGGTTTCATCCTTTTCTTCCTTTACTTTTTTATCTTCTTTGCTTTTTAAACCAAACTCTTTTTTATCGGCAAAGGCCTTCAATGCACCATCAATGGCAATTATCTTTCCTCCTGCTTTAATCCAATTTAAAACTTTATCATTTACCAAATCCGTATAATTTCCATCCGGGACAATCAATACATTAATATCATTCCATTTTACCTTTCCTAAATCTTCGGTTTTAATTACAGTTAATGGATAAGCAATTTGCTGTTCAAAAAAATGCCATATTTCTCCAAACCCAATAGAATTTACCTCGTCCCCGGCTAAAACAGCTACGGTAGGTTTATTTATAAATCTTATTTTATCCGATCCCAAATCAGCGCCTTTATCTACAAAGCCGCTAGTTATTTTATTTAAAACCTGATTGTTTTCTTTGGCCAGTTCCGATAATTTTTGCTCCAGTTTGTCGCCCATTCCCTCATTACTTGTTTTTGCAATAATTAAAGAGCCAGCTTCATATTTTTTTCCGTTCACTTCAAAAGGAGACTCTGCATACCTCACTTTTATATTGCTTTTTAATAAAGAAGTTAAAAATTTAACATCATTAACAGATTTCCATTCACTAACCCAGGCGTAGGCATTCCCCAAAGGTTCAGCCTCTACAGGCGGAGGTGGGGGAGAAATATTATTGATAGGTTTTATGGCATCTTTTAATGAATAAGCC
>JACMNZ010000422.1 GCA_014378285.1 Pseudopedobacter sp. | reverse complement strand
CCTCAATTTTACCTAATTAAAAAAAAATCGTGCTACAAGAGTTACCCGTGTTATTCGATCTGGATTAGAACTTCTGGCACAGCCTTCATTAGAATTGTTTTACGGAGATACTTTGATGGTAGTGGGAAATCGACAAACCATAGCAGAAGTTGAAAAAATTATTGGAAATTCGAAAAAAATACTTTTAGAACCTGATTTTTCTTTCTCTATTTGGAGGTTTAATATTCGGGGTTATTATTGGTTCTATTCGGTTTTTCACGCCTTCTGTGCCAGTTCCACTAAAATTAGGATTGGCCGCAGGACCACTTTTGGCCGCTCTATTTATTAGTAGTTTCGGCGGAGTTGGCGTCATTCACTTGTATATAAATAACGGTGCGATTCACTTTCTAAAAGATTTGTAATTTGTTTATTATTTGCAGCCGTAGGAATTATAGCAGATCACGGTTTTGACGATGGTTTTATTGAAAATAAAGGCTGGATGTGGATTTATTATGGTTGTGATATAACATTTATTCTATTGACGCTTTTAGTACTAATTAACCGATTCGTTTTTAAAATTGATTTTTATCAAATGGTTGGAATTATGAGTGGTTCTTCTACTGATCCTGCAGCCTTGGCTTTTAGCACCAAATATTTAGATTCTGATATTCCTAATCAATCGTACGCTACAGTTTATCCATTGGTGACCATCAGTAGAATTTTAGTCGCCCAATTACTCCTCTTACTTTTTGCGAGTTGGTACTTTATAAATTTTTATTTAGTACAGGACAAAAAACATATTTCATTGCAAACCAATAAAATAAATATTATTAAATTAGGATAAAAACTGATATTGATTATGTTAAACAATTATTCTTACATAATTTTGCTAATGAAAAACACCAGTCTAGATCATAACGATGCAACGTTGATTTCAGTATTACAAGAACATTTAAAAGGAGAACTCAATCTAGCACGGGTCAAGCTCATCTGTTTATTTGTAACAGTTTTGTTCAAAACAAAGGCAATTAATTACGATAGAATCGCTTCTGCTTTTGACACCATTGCGAAGCACATCACGAAAACCAAAATATAATTAAAAATTTGAGTAGATTGAAATCCTCTTATAAGACTAAAGAGCAGCGGTTTTAATATAGACGACACGCATGTAACTGATTTAGAAAGGTTAGAAAAATTTTTCTCACTCACAATGGTTGCTTTTGCGTCGTGCTATAAAATTGGAGACTATTTAGATGAGAATATCAAAAGAATAACAAAAAAAGCATGGCAGAAGAGTTGCAAGTGTTTTCAAATACGGATTGGATTAGTTGTCTAAATTTCTTTTTACAGAAATTAATCGTTTGGAAAACAATCTGTTTTACTTTTTGTCTTGTACTTAACCCGTTGGGTGTAATTAGTTTTTGATGATAATTTTTCGTCAGTTTGAGCTATTGCCCTTTTGGGCTGGCTTATATCGAGAACAAGACAATTTCGTTAAAAATGATTCTCGATATATGCCTGTGGCAGACAGGCATTTTTTGTTCCTCCCGATAGCAATCGGGATTGCACAAAAAATTGAATAGACGGTTTTAATAATTACACCAAACGGTTTTATATTAATATATAATTTTATGCGTAACTGTTTTGCCATTTTGCAAAGTTATCTTTACTAACAATGTTTGATGATTTGAAACAAAATCAGATAGTACAAATTCGTTACTGTTTACGTTTTCTTTGTGATAAATTTGTTTTCCAAGTAAATCATATACAGTAAGCTTCTCGATGCTCTCCTCGGAGGAATTTATTTTTATTTGATTGTTTTTTATAGATAGTAAGACTTTGTTTTCGTTGCCATCAAAATTTTTGGTTCCCAAACTGACATCTGTGTAACGCAAAACGAAACGGTCGTTGAAAGTTCCAGCTTCAGATGTAAAGACATAAGGATTTGATTTCAAATCATAAATCACATTTAACAATTTGTCTTCCAGATAAATTCCTTGACTATCAAGAAAAATGCCATCAATACTATTTATAGCTATAGTCACAGTATCAGCTATATTTGTGTAGTATCCAATTTGAACGATATCTGAATCGACAAATGGTAAAGCTCTACCTTGAATAGACAAATAACCTGTTCCAAGTCTACTGTATACTAACAAAGGTTTTGAATCATCAAATAAATAACTATCATAACCCGAATCATAATTATTAGTAGCGTTTTGAACATATCCCACTAGCATTTGGTTTCCTGCAGTTTTAGCACTGTTAGTTATATTTAACCAAATTCTATGTCTTTCGAGTGCAGATGCATTGTTGCTGTTTTTAGTTTTATAAAAATTAGTGTTATTTGCTTGTTCTCTCATTGAATTATTGAATTTTAAATTTCCAGCGATTTCATTTTCTACGAAAAACCCCTGACCGGAAGCAATAAAATTAGTTGGTAATGCAGTGTTTCCTGTGCCAGTTTTTGCAAAACCAGTTGCTCCTAATAAATTACACGTAAAATAATCGTCCCCAGTAAAATTATTTCCTGTCAATCGAGTATTATGAGTCCATAAATAATAGGTTCCATTCAAAGTATTTGTTGGATTTAATGAAGCATTGTAAAGATTTTCGATGATAAAGTTTTCTACATTTAAGGCTGAAGGATACGGGTTTCCTATTAAGCTTAATCCAATATCACTTGGTGGAGTGGTAAGTGGTATTGTAAATGATCCGTTATTAGGTACTCCCACAAATTGATGGGGAATTACTGTTGGCACCGTTGCGGAAGTACCTTCAGGACAACGAATAGAATATCCCATTCCTTTTCCGAAAACTTTTGTGGTTGGATTTTCATAAACCCAAAGATCATTCACACTATCATAACTGTTAAACCTACTTGAAACCGTAAGCGGTGAAAAGTCATATAAAGTTTGAGTTCCAGTTGTTGGGGAACACCAGAAAGTAGCATCATATTTAACAACTGGCGCTGTGTTTCTTATTATGATTACGTTGCCACTATTAGCACCTGTATAAGTAGTCTGCAGTAAGCTGGCATTATTTTCTATCGTTAAACTTCCTGCTGTAGCGGTTACTGATCCTGTAAGTATCAGACTTGTCCCCGATGTGATTACTACATTACCAATAATTACTTCTAAATCAACACCATACATACTAGTTCCAGCGGTATTGTAATCGCCAGAAATCTTAATATTCATATTTGGATTACTACTATTTGGTGTGCCATTGTTCCAAGAAGTACCATTCCAAGTAGTTGTATTAATTATAATTGTAGCTACAGTTGAATATGCTATAGAACAGCTACCACTTTGAACAACGGCGCGGAAATAAGTAGTAACTGTCAATGGGCCGATTGAAACTCCAGTAAGTGTTGTTGTGGTATTCTGAATATTTACCGGAGAAGTAAAATTCGAGTCAGATGAGCTCTGCCAATAAATTACACTTCCTGACTGACCTGATAATGCAAGGTTTGTGGGACTGCAATTATAACAAATAGTTTGATTTGATGCAATGACTCCTCCAGCAGATTCAGAAAGAACAGTAACATTATTAGAATCGCTCATTGTGATTCCATTCGCATCTTTTACAGTAATAGTATAATTTATTGTACCACTTGATGATGTTGGGGGTATTGCGGTTTTAGCGGTTCCAAGACCATTAGACCATAAATAAGTAAAAGGTGAGTCACCGCCTGATACTTCAGCGGATAATGCTGCATTATAATTAATGCAGAATGAACCAAAACCTGAAAGAACGACAGAAAAAGCTCCGCCTTTGATTCCTGTAAATACAGAAGTTTGTCCAGCTGTTAATGTTGCACCTGTTGCGGTAAAGCTATTACTTGCTAAAGCCGTATATTTTATCCAGGAGTTAGTGGCCTGATTGAAAGTACCATTTAGCTGACCGCCACTTATATTTCCTTCTGTTCCTATAATGTCAGCCGCTACATAATTGGCCGTTATTGTAGCCACAGCTCCTGTTATTCCTGATTGATTAACTTTCCAATACCGTTTCAGGTTATTAGTAGTACTTGAGTTATTAGGATGAATAGCATCAACTACAGCTACACCAACATAGGCATTTGAAAAAGTTCCTGCAGTTACATTAACTGTAATAGGCGAATAATCTACAGTATTGGAAGCTTCTCCAATAGGAAATAAATAAGATCCAGTTCCAGTATAAGTTCGTCTAAGCTCTGCATTGCCAGTGGCCACAATCATAGTTGAAGCCGAGAAATTTCCTGCCACGGCATTCGCCCCTAAAGTAAGTACATTATTTTCAAGGATAAAATTTCCGGAAGTGAGTGTCAATGTACCCGTAATTGTGGCATTGGTTTGCAAAGTCACATCACCCAAGTTATTATTATTGATGGTCAGATTGCTAAAAACAGGGTTGCTTGTTCCTTTTATATATTGGGAAAAAGTGATACCGCCTGACATTACGATGGTCTTACCCGTAAAATCAACCGATTGGTTAAGAGTCAAATCACCTTTAATGTTTAATGAAGTAGGGAAAATTGCACCAGTTCCATTAATAACCAGATTATTATATGCATTCAATGAAGGACCATTGGGATTTGGAATCGTTTGACCTATACCTGTAAAATCGAAGGTATTTACCATTGCACCCGATAGCAGT
>JACMNZ010000074.1 GCA_014378285.1 Pseudopedobacter sp. | reverse complement strand
TCCTGATATTAAATAATCCTTCTGCAACTTTATTGAAATAGCTGATTTCCCAGTTTTTACTCACCGCAAAAAAAGCGTCTCCAATACTTTCTAAAATGCTGTTTTTTTCATCAAAAGCAAATTTAAGTTTCTTTAAATAATCAGATTTTTCTATTGCTGTAGAAAGATTGTCGCATATTGTTTTAATAAATGCAATATCATCGTTGCTAAATGCTCTCTTTTCAAAAACATCTTCAATACAAAAAAAACCAAAATTAGTCTCGTTTACTTTAATTGGGAAAATCAATAAAGACTTTATAAATTTCTTTTGAAATATTTCTTTAATCGGTCCGTCCTTTAAATTTTCGGTAAAATCGTAAAAATATGATTTTTCATCCATCAAACTCACTATTTCTAAAACAATTTTACTTGGTATTCTTTTAAATTCGTTAAAACTTGTTTTAACTCCTTCCGTTGCCCAACTTAATATTTCGTATGCATCATCATCTTGATTTTTAAAATTTAATTGATAATAATAAATCCTACTTACCTGAATTGTTTCTCCAATTAGTTTTAAGGAATTATCTAGTACTTCTAGCCAATTATTGTTATATATTAAATTATTATTAAATTTATTTATGATTGAAATTAAGTTTGTTTTATAAATAGAATCTTTTTTAGATCTGTTACTATCAGCAATATTTTTGTTTACTGTTAAAGAACCGGTTATATTGCCTAACTTATCTTTAAGAAGTACAGAACACATTAATATCTCTATATCTTTCCCTTTCTTACATAATTGTACTACCTCGCCATTAAAAGTGCCCGTATTTAAAAAATTTTCTTTTAATTTTTTTTTATCAACTGCAAAATACTTGGTTTTCATGACCGTTTGGAATTTTTTACCAATAACTTCTTCAGATTTCCAGCCATAAATTATTTGTGCTCCTTTATTCCAAGATTTTATCACAAAGTTTTCATCGGTAGAAATAATGGCATCTGTAATATTCTCTAGTAAACTTGCCAAATAAGAAATTTCCATCTCCGCCTTTTGTACTATAGTTACATCCATAAAAGTACCATTCCAGATAATACTACCAGAGGCATTTAAAGATGGTTTTGAGTTAAGATTTATCCATAAAACTTCGGTGTATCTTACAATCCTAAATGTGAGATTGTATTGCTTTAAATCTTTTGCTGATTTATTTAGTGCTTCAAAAAATAAGCCGTTATCATCCGGATGGATTCTGTTGAAAATTTGGAGAGCATCATTATAGACATCTGAAGGATAAAGTCCGAAAAAAGTAAAAGAGCTATCACTTATATATTCAAAATTAAAATTTTTGTTTCGATTTTGTTTTAATTGATAGATTACCCCAGGTATAGAGGCTCCTATTTCTTTTAATTGTTGAGATAAATTTTGATGTATCAGATTAGCATTTTTTTCTGATGTTATATCTTGAGTAGATCCAATAAATTTTTTAATTAATCCTTTTTCAAAAACTGGTTCGCCAATAACCTCTACCCATTTATTTGTGTTTTTCTTTGTAGTAATTTCTAATTGTATCGTAAATGGAACCTCATCTTTATAAGATTTATAAAAAAATTCTTGAATAGTTCTATTATTTTCAAATTCAGAATAGAATTCAGTAACATAATCAAAACTTGGCTCATAATTTAATGGCACTTCATGTATATCTTTTAAAACATCAGACCAAATCACCTTTTTGTTTAGCAAATCAACCTCCCAACTTCCAATTTTGGCTAGCTTTTGTGTTTGATATAATAAATATTGATGTTCTTTTAATTCTAAAACTTTTTTCCTAACCAAGTTTCCCAATCTTTTTGGTTGTCTTAAAATAAACCAAATCAAAAATCCACATAAAAGAGAAAATAAAAAACCGAAAAGCATATCCGGCCATGATGAAATATAAGTAGGATTATTTTGAGATTTGACGTATAATTTCCAGCCTCCCAAATCTATATTTACGGCGGAATAGACTTTGTTTTCGAATTCAGATTTTTTTGATAAAAAAAATTCCTCCTTATTTGTTACGGGATTATTTTTTGATAATGCAAACCAATATTGATTGTCTTTAGTGTTTCTAATATCTGCAGCATTTAATAATTTTTGAAGTTTTATCACCACAACAGTAAAACCCAAAAATTCTTCATTATCAAAGAAAGGATATCTACCAACTATACCAGTACCTCCCTGTATTAATTTTATAGGTCCTTCAAAATACAAACCTCTTTTTTTTACGGCTTTTATGGCTTCTAATTTATGTGCATCATCAGAAAATAAATTATAGTTTATCACTTTTTTATTAGCCTCAAAAGGATAAACATCTGTAATTATAGATTTATCGGTAAGTTCTATTATATCAATAATATTATTGGAAGGAATTAAGCTTTTTGCGATTTGATTAAAATCTTTTGGCCTACCGTATGTTTTAACAATATAAGCTAAAGAACGATTTATAGATAAATTTTCTAATAAAATAGACTGTATAACATTCTTTCTTTCTTCGGCTATTTTAACAATTTCATTTTTTCTTTTCGTTTGCGTAAATAAATATTTTTGATAGCTAACTATTTGGGTAATTACTAAAAAAATTAAAAATACAATACAACCATAAAGTGCCGAAGAACTTTCTGACCTATACTTTAAAGATTGTGATCTTAGAAAATCAAACATTGTGTCTCTTTTGTACGCAAAAAAATAAATATAGATACTGTTAATTTTACCTAAAACAATTGATAATAGGAAATTATTAGGTATGCTTTTACTTAATGTATTATTTTGTTTTTAATTATCCTCTAGGAATAAAAGTAATTCTTGATTTAATTTTTCTGTTGGTAGCCCCATCACATTAGTGTAGGATCCATCTATAGAAGAAACACCCACCATCCCAATCCAATCTTGAATCCCATAAGAACCGGCCTTATCTGTAGGGTTAAAGTTTGAAATGTAAAACCACAACTGATCATCTGTAAGTTTAGAAAATGTAACTTTAGTGGTTTGAGAAAAAGTTTTAGATTTTTTTACTGATTTTAAAGTTACAGCAGTTACCACCAAATGTGTATTTCCATTTAGTTTACTAAGCATTTTAAAAGCATCGTTAGGGTCTTTTGGTTTACCTAGTAATTCGTTATTAATAATCACAACGGTATCAGAAGTTATGATAATTTCTCCCTGTTTTACATCAAAAGCATCAGCTTTAACATCTGAAATGTAGGCTGCAACCTCTAATAATGGTAAATCATCCGGATAACTTTCATCTACTTCTTTAAGTAATAATTCAAAATTATAACCCATTAATTTTAACAATTCTTGTCTTCTAGGCGATTTTGAAGCTAAATATATTTTTTTATCCAATTGAATTTATGTTAAGTGGGCAGAAATAATTTTGTATTTATGATGCTATTGCTTTTTTGATAATTGCCCAAAATATAAATATTTAATTTTAGCTATTATCTTTTTTTGGCATATTAAATGCCTTAGTAATAATATATTTAAAAACTGGAGATTAAAAAATAAAACATAAAAAATCAAATATCATGAAAAACCAAAATGAAATTATTAATGATCTTAAAGGATTAATCAACATTTTAAACGATGGTAAAGTAGGCTTTAAAGAGGCTGTAAATCATGTAAAATCAGAAGAGGTAAAATCTACTTTTTTAGAATTCTCTAATGAAAGAGCAGCTTACGCAGATGAATTAAAAGCCCATCTTTTACAACATGGTGCTTCATCTGATAACGATGAAGGTGGTGTTTTAGGTGCGTTACACAGATCATGGCTAGCAATTAAAGAAACATTTTCATCTAATGAAGATGCTGCAATTTTAGAAGCTATTAAAACTGGCGAAAAAGCTGCAATTGAAAAATATGATACTGTATTAAAAGATTATGAAGACCATGCTGACCATTATTCTTTATTAAAAAGACAAAGAGATGGAATTCAAAGTAATTTGACTAAAATTAAAAGTCTTGCAGCAATTTATACAGATTAAAACCAAAAATTATTTAAGGGCTGAGTTTTAAATATCTACCTATATTTTTTATAAACTCAGCCTTTATTATTTTATGCTGCCATCATCAGCACTTGGTTTTTTTATAAACCAATCGCCCTTAACCTTCAAAACTTTTTCAATAATATCTCTCACAACACCTTCTCCTCCATTAAACGGAGATATATAATTACAACAATTTTTTATTTCCTCAACTCCATCTGCAGAACAAACAGAAATTGCCACTTGCTCCATAATTTCCTGATCTGGCAAATCGTCTCCAACGTAAACAATCTCCTCTTTTTTTTTACCTGTTTTATTTAAAAATTCTTGAAAAAACGGCATTTTATAAGATGCGCCTAAATAGATATGTTTTATACCCAAACCTTGCATCCTTAACCCAACAGATTTTGATTTTGCACCTGTAATTATACAAACTTGATAACCCTTATTAATAGCTAATTGTATGGCATAGCCGTCCTTTATATTGTATTGTCTTAATTGATCTCCGTTTTCTGTTACTAAAATCTTGCCATTGGTTAAAACACCATCAACATCAAAAACAAAAGTTGTTATCTGTTTTAATTTGTCTAACATCATCCTCTAAATTTATCTAACAAATTACTCAACATCTTACAGTCTTGTTCAGAAATATTCTTTGCTAAAATTTCTGTCATAGTGGGTTCTAAATGAATATTTTCTAATAATTTTAAACCTTTATCACTAATTAAAATATCAACTGACCTTCTATCTTTCTTATTTGTACTACGCGTAACCAATTCTTTTTGTACCAATCTATCTACAATCCTAGAAGCATCAGACATTTTATCCAACATCCTCTCTTTTAAAATATTAATAGTACAAGGATTTGGATACTGGCCTCTTAAAATTCTAAGGATGTTAAATTGTTGGTTAGTAATATGATGCTTATCAAGCTCTTGTTTTAACAAAGCATTAACCCAATTATAAGTATAAAGTATATTAATGGTTGCTTTTTGGTAATTATTTATAAACTTTCTATTCTGTATCTCTTTTTCTATTTCCATAGTAGTATTTATTTACGGTCTTGATCCGCTTTTCTATTTTTCTTAAATTTCCAAGGACAGTGTTTACATTCGTTTTTACAGCAATAACCCCTGTTTAAATGGTATTTTTCTGTAAATACGTAATTACCGTCTTCGTTAATATAATAATCAATTTTTTCTATCAACATCTAAAGAATTTTCACTTCCAAATTAGGGCTAAAATAACTTTTTAATTGTTTACCATCGCCATGTATGGTCCAAACTTTTTTTGGTGATACTTTTTCAATAGTCTCGATAATATCATCCCAATCTACATGGTCAGATATGTATAATTTTTCATCATTTCCTTTTTGCAGATTATCCCAACCAGAAGCAAAAATTTTAACAACGCCAATAGCTTTATGGTAAGAATTAAAGGTAAGTGGAGGTACTAAGTAAACCTGATTTGTTTTGTTAGTTTTCATCAACTTACGATCATAATGCTGATAGTTACCTAAATGATAACCGGCTTTTTCATAAAGCTGATGAATTGGATAAATTGAATAATGTAATTGTATATTTTTTTGTGGACAAATTTTGTTTATGAGTTGCGTGATACGTTGCGCTTTGCCTAATCCATAAACCCCCAATAAAATGTTTGACTCAATCTTGTTCAATTTTTCAGTTTCTTTGATCGGATCAGGATGTTTGGTTTCTGGATTAGCAAAGGTGGTTTCTGTGATAAGGACATCGGCTTTACAAAATTCAATCGGTTCGCATGTAGCGTCTTCTTGCAGCTTATAATCGCCAGTAAAAAGATAAATACAATTATTGTAAATCATTTTTATCATGGCAGAACCAAGAATATGTCCGGCTGGTAAAAATGAAATCAGGACCTCTCCCATTTTAAATTCTTGATGATAGCTATATTCATTAAAAAATTTACCTGCATTCTTTTTAAACCTCAACTCCATTATATTTTTAGTTGGGGTTGTGCAATAAATATTTTGGTTATGTGGCCTAGCATGATCCCCATGAGCATGTGTTATCAATACATTTTCTACTGGAAGAATAGCATCAATATAAAAATTACCGTATTTACAAAATAAACCTTGCGGAGTTTTAACTAAAAAATCTTCTTCCATTAAATTAGTCAACTATAAAGTGTTAGATTTTTCTAAAAAAATTTGATGGAGTTTTAATACTTGAGGAATTAAAAAAATTTGTTCATTATTATTGATAATATAATCTGCTAGTTTTTTTTTTTCGTTTTCCGATAATTGATTATCCATCCTTTCTTGTATTTTTTCTTTAGTTGTATTATCCCTATTAATTATCCTTTTAAAACGTAAATCTAAAGGTGAGCTTACTAAAATATTTATATCATTTTGTATATAAGATTTACTCTCAAAAAGTAATGCTGCCTCTTTTAAAACATAAGGAGATTTTTGTTTATC
>JACMNZ010000421.1 GCA_014378285.1 Pseudopedobacter sp. | reverse complement strand
TCTGTTTTACCCATCATCCTACTATTACCATTTCTTCTCCTGTACCAGAATCTACCATCAAAAATTGTTTGGGCTTAATAATTTGTTTCACTATTTTTCATAAATGATACCTCAGCATAGACATATTTATTTGGAGTTTGATTTTTTTTTATAGCGTTTTTTAAGGATTTCCCATTTTCAGAGGAAGAAGTTGTGATATTTAAAATATCTAAAATTTTTTTTAATAATATTTTTATTTTCCTATCAAAGATTATAATACACATTAATGTCTTCGGTCTGTATCATATAAATACTTTGTACCTAAAAACGATTTTTTAATAGGCTAAAACATTGATGATTATTAATTAGTGGAAGTAAAAGAGATTTATGAAAAAATTAAATAAAAAATCTTAAATTGTATGTAATTTATTTTAAAATCCTAATTTGGAGCAAATACAATGTGGATTTGAACCATTTGTCTTGAGTTTTTTAATGTAAAAAACTCATTTTTGGTCTTCTAAGCCAAATCCTCACCTTTTATCCATTATAAATCATCATAAATTTTACCATGAGAAAAACCCCTTTCGTTTTATTATTTCTCATTTCTTGTTCAATTTCGATTTTTGCTGATATAAAACTCCCTGCTTTGGTAGGCAATAACATGGTTTTACAGCAACAAACAGAAGTAAAGATTTGGGGTTGGGCAAAAGCAGGAAGTAAAATTTCTATCTCGCCAACTTGGGAAACCAAAACTTATACAATTAATACAGCTAAAAACGGGTCTTGGCAAACGGTTATAAAAACGCCAATTCCGGGTGGGCCATATCAGATAAAATTAACTGGCGATGGAGATTTAACGCTCAACAATGTCTTAATTGGTGAGGTTTGGGTTTGCTCTGGCCAGTCTAATATGGAAATGGCCTTACGTGGGAATTCTTCGCCTATTTTAAATGCCAATCAAATCATTTTAGATGCAGATCATCCTAACATTAGGCTTTTTAAGGTAAAATCGACTAGTTCTATTACACCTTTAGATAATGTTAAAGGTCAATGGGATCAATCAACATCGGCAACAGCCAGAGAATTTAGCGCTATTGGTTACCAATTTGCCCAAATCTTAAATAAAAAACTGAACTTTCCTATCGGGATGATCATGACTACAGTTGGCGGAACCATGGTAGAAGCTTGGATGAGTAAAGAAAGCTTATCGGCATTTCCTCAAGTAAAAATCCCATCAACTTTAGAGAATAATAAATATCCGCACAGAGAACCAACTGCGCTTTTTAATGCCATGGTTGCACCGCTTCTAAAATATAATATTAGAGGTGTAATTTGGTTGCAAGGAGAAAGTAACCGTCACGAACCCGAGCTATATGAGCAACTTTTCCCTGCAATGGTAAACGATTGGCGCAAACAATGGGGCATTGGCGAATTTCCTTTTTATTACGGTCAAATTGCTCCGTATGGTTCTAAAGATAGCACCAGAAGTGGGGCAAGATTACGTGAGGCCCAATTAAAAGATATGGATTTAATTCCAAATAGTGGTATGGCTGTTCTTTTGGATGTAGGGATGGAAAACGACATTCATTTTATGGATAAAACTATCCCGGCGCAACGCTTTGCTTATTGGGCTTTAGGAAAAGCCTATGGTATCCCGGGCATCGGTTACCAATCGCCAAAATATAAATCATTAAAGATTGATGGAAATAAAGCCGTTTTAAGTTTTGATTATGCACCTTATTTAACCAGTTATAGAAAACCGTTAATATTATTTGAGATAGCTGGCGAGGATAAAGTTTTTCATCAGGCAAAAGCCACCATAGATAAAAATACAGTTACTGTTATGAGTGAGGATGTTAAAAAACCAGTAGCTGTAAGGTATGCTTACAAAGAATGGGTAATGGGCCAGTTGTATAATAACGATGGTTTGCC
>JACMNZ010000073.1 GCA_014378285.1 Pseudopedobacter sp. | reverse complement strand
TTACTTAATAATTTTCCTGTTTTTTCAAGAATAATTACTTCAATATTTGGTTGCAGCCTCGCTGCATTTACAGCACAAAAAAAACCTGCAGCACCACCACCGATCACAACAAGTTTTTTTTTATTCATTCCTTAAAAGTTAGTTTCTTTCTTCTTTTGACAATTCAATAATTACTATTGATCATTTCCAATTCACTATTCATTATTTACTTTAATAACTCCAGCTTAAATTAATATTTGCTTTTTCGGCTGCTTCAATTTCTACAAAAGAACTTAAAATGTCAGGCCCGTCTTTCGTAATATGTACATCATGTTCAAAGTGCGCTGAAGGTTGACCGTCTTTTGTAAGGACTGTCCAGCCATCTTCTAAATGAAGAACTTCTTTGACCCCCATATTTATCATCGGTTCAATTGCCAATACCATCCCTGCTTTTAATTTTTCTTTACTGCCACGCTTTCCATAATTGGGTACTTGTGGGTCTTCATGCAGTTTTCTTCCAAGCCCATGCCCTACAAGATCTCTTACAACGCCATATCCGTTTTTCTTTTCTGTATGTTCCTGTATGGCAAAGGCTATATCACCAATTCTATTTCCCTGCCTTGCTTTATCTATACCACAATACAGAGATTCTTTAGTAACTCTTAATAGTTTTTTTACATCATCAGGTATTTCACCAATAGCATAGGTGTAAGCACTATCGCCATGAAAACCGTTCTTAAAAATTCCAATGTCAAGAGAAATAATATCGCCATTTTTTAAAGGAATGTTAGAAGGGAAACCGTGTACCACCGCATTATTAACAGATATACAGGTTGCATATGGAAATCCATTATAGTTTTTAAAAGAAGGTATTCCACCATTATCATTTATAAATTCTTCTACAAGCCTGTTTACCTCAATCGTTGTAATACCTTCTTTTAACCGAGCAGCAATAACTGCATGAGTTTTACCAACAAGCATGCAACTATGCCGCATAATTTCAATCTCTTCTTTATTTTTATATTGTATCATTGATATGGTAAAATTAAAAGAAACCCCAACGATTTTATCGTCAGGGTTAAAATATAAATTTATAAAAAATATTAATCTAGATGCCGGACGTTACTGCCTGACGACCCTGCATTCTACCACTGCTCATTAAGCCGTCGTACTGACGCATCAACAATTGTGTTTCTATCTGTTGAAGGGTATCTAAAACTACGCCTACCATAATTAGAAGAGATGTACCTCCAAAAAAAGTAGAGAAACTTTGTTGCATTTTAAATACAAGTTGAAACAGGCCTGGAAGTATTCCTACTAAAGCCAATAAAATAGCTCCGGGTAAAGTAATTCTATCCATTATTGTTCCGATATAGTCAGCTGTTGGTTGGCCTGGTTTCACACCAGGGATAAAACCATTGTTTCTTTTTAACTCATCTGCCATTTGCTTAGGGTTAAAAATAAGGGCTGTGTACAAGAAAGTGAAAGCAATAACAGCTACAGAATATATAAGCATGTACCATGCGTTTGTGTGATCGCTTAAAAAGGCTTTATTAGAACTTTTTCCAAGACCTATAGCAAAACCAATAAAAAATAAGATTGCTTGTGCAAATATAATTGGCATTACACCGGCAGCATTTACTTTTAAGGGCAGAAAGTTACGTGCACCTCCAAACTGGCGGTTGCCTACAATTTGCTTTGCGTAATTTACAGGTACTTTTCTGGTTCCTTGTACGAGCATTATTAATCCCATTATGATGGCTATCATAAATACGATTTCAATGAGTAGTAATAATAAACCACCCGCTCCCATTGTAATCCGTGAATTAAACTCTTCTCTGATGGCCTGAGGGAAGCGTGCTAATATTCCTACCATAATTATGATAGAAGTACCATTACCTAATCCTTTGTC
>JACMNZ010000420.1 GCA_014378285.1 Pseudopedobacter sp. | reverse complement strand
TTTCCCTGCAAATGAAATATGTAAAAAATATTTTGAGGGTGGAGGACATAGAAATGCCGCTGGAGGACAATCTGAAGAATCATTTGAAGAAGTAATAAAGAAATTCAAATCTATTTTACCAGAATATAAAGAGTTACTTTTACAGTAGGTTTTTGGTTAATAAAAATGCAATTAAAAACCACAATATAAAAAGAATGAAAACATCCCATTTAGGGATTCTTGAATGCAAATAAAAAACAATAGATAAGGAATGAAAAAAGGATTATTAATATTAACCGTAGCAGCTTTAGGCTTTGCGGCATGTAGTGGTGGTTTTAAAAAAGGCCCAGCTGGTTTAGAGTATAGCATCCATAACGATGTTAAAGGCGATTCAATCAAAGAAGGAGATTTTATCAGCCTAAATATTGTTGCTAAAACTGAAGGAGATTCTTCTCTTTTCAATTCTTATGAGATGGGCCGTCCGTCTGAAGCGTATTTCCCAAAACCTGTTTATGATGGTGACATTTTTTATGCAATAAAAATGCTTACCAAAGGTGATAGTGCAACCATCAAAATTAATTTAGATTCTGCGGAAGCAAAAGGACAACCAAGACCAGCTGGTATTAAAGGTAAATATTTAATTTATACTGTAAAGGTTCAGGAAGTTATCCATAAAGACTCTGCAAATATGCAAGCTTTTCAAGCTAAAGTAGAAACTTACTTTAAAGCTGAAGGAGAAAGAGCAAAAACAGGAGAAGTAACAAAACTTCAAAAATACATTGATGATAATAAATTAAAGACTACAAAATTACCTTCAGGATTACAAGTTGTAAATACTGTAGAAGGTAAAGGTGAGCAACCAGTTGCCGGAGATAGTGTTTTAGTTAATTATACGGGTAAAATATTATCAGGTAAAGTTTTTGACACTAGTTTAGAAGATGTTGCCAAGAAAAACAACATGTATAATCCACAAAGAGCTCCTTATGCACCTTTAAGCGTTGTTTTAGGAAAAGGCGGAATTATTCCAGGATTTGAGCAAGGTGTTTTACAAATGAAAAAAGGTGGAAAAGCAACTGTTTTAATTCCTTCTAATTTAGCTTATGGCGATCAGGGAATGCCAGGTGGTTTAATAGGTCCCTTTACTCCTTTAATTTTCGAATTAGAATTGGTAAATGTTTTCCATAATCCAAATGCAGTACCAGCTACAGCTCCAGTATTGATGCCAACAGCTCCTGTTAAATAAAATTATTAAATAATATTTCTAAAACCCCTTCCTCAAAAGAAGGGGTTTTTTTATTTAATCTTAATCTGAAGAATTAAAATAAGATTTTACGTGAATGGTGAATGTAAATTGTTCTACCATTATCGACCTTTCTCATCGACTATAATTTTTTAATTTTACAACATGATACTTACTGATACCCATACGCATTTATATTACGTAGTTGATAAAGAAGATCGGGCAGAGCAAATGGAAAGGTGCTTTAAAAATGAAATTACCCGGTTGTTTTTACCAAATGTAAATAGCCAATCGGTAGAGATGGTAATGGGTTTAGCGAAAGCGTACCCTCAAAATTGCTTCCCAATGTTAGGTTTGCATCCATGCGATGTAAAAGAAAACTTTGAAGAAGAACTATCCACAATAAAGTATCATATAGAAAAAAATAAAATTTATGCCATAGGCGAGATTGGCATCGATTTATATTGGGATAAAGCATTTTTAAAGCAACAGCAACAAGCATTTATCACTCAGATAAATTGGGCAAAGAATTTAGATTTACCAATTGTGATTCATTGTCGGGATGCTTTTAATGAAGTATTTGAGGTTTTAAAATCGCAAAAAGACGATAAATTGAGGGGAATATTTCATTGCTTTACAGGAGATTTAAATCAAGCGAATACAGCAATTGATTTAGGGTTCTATCTAGGAATTGGCGGAGTAGTAACTTATAAAAAAACAGGATTAGATAAAGTAGTTGAAGAAATTGATTTACAACATATAGTTTTAGAGACTGACGCACCTTATTTAGCCCCAACACCTTTTAGAGGTAAACCAAATGAAAGTTCTTATTTGATATATACTGCACAAAAAATTGCTGATATAAAAAATATTTCTTTAGAAGAGGTTGCTAAAATTACTACAGCAAATTCGATCAAAATTTTCGGGGTTTAGATTTTAAAATTGTTTATTTGTAGTAAATCTTCAAAACCCTAAACAGCATGACAAAAATATTTGTGATTTATACCGGTGGTACCATAGGCATGATCACAGATCCTGAAACTAATGCTTTAGCGCCATTTACTTTTGAGCAGATTGTAGAAAATGTGCCAGAATTAAGGCGTATGGATTATGAATTGACCGTACATTCTTTTGACCCCATTATAGATTCTTCTGATATGACGCCCGAAATTTGGGCGTTTTTAGCAAAGTTGATTTATGATAATTATGAAGACCATGATGGTTTCTTAGTTCTTCACGGATCGGATACTATGGCTTTTACAGCATCAGCTTTAAGCTTTATGTTAGAAGGTTTGGCTAAGCCTGTTATTTTTACAGGTTCGCAATTACCTATTTCTGAGGTACGAACAGACGCTAAAGAGAATTTTATTACCGCTTTAGAAATTGCATCGGCTAAATTAGAAGACGGTAAGGCAAGAGTACCAGAAGTTTGTATCTATTTTGAGAATAAGCTTTTTAGGGCAAACCGAACTTTTAAATATAACTCTGCAAAATTTGAGGCTTTTAGATCCCCAAACTATCCAGTTTTAGTAGAGGCCGGTGTTCACATCAAATACAATGATGCAGTTATAGGAAAATTAGAAAAGTCCATTTTTAAGGTTCATACCAATGTGAGCAATAATATTGGGGTTTTAAAACTCTATCCAGGTATTAGTCCGCAGATTGTAGATGCGGTTTTAGATTCTGATGCAGAAGCGATTATTATGGAAAGTTTTGGTACGGGAAATACAACCACTGCAAAATGGTTTTTAGATAAACTTAAAAACGCCATTCAAAACGGTAAAATAATTTTGGATATTTCCCAATGTAAAGTTGGATCGGTAGAAATGGGTAGATACGCTACTAGCAGTGAGCTTAAAAAAATGGGCGTTATAAATGGTTACGATATGACTTTTGAAGCTGCGGTGACCAAACTAATGTATTTATTAGGTAGAAACTATCCGAAGGAAAGATTGTTAAGAAGGTTAGGAACCTCAATTAGAGGCGAACTAACCAAAAACTGACAAAGATCATTAAAAATTACCTTTATTAACAACAGCATGGTTTTTGATAATCGTTTGTAAATCTGTAAATTTGCACAGTTTTTATTAAAACTCACACACATAAAAATTATATTTTGGATATTTTTGAGAAGATAGCGAAGAACATGGGCCCTTTGGGTCAGCACCAAAAATGGTCTCATGGATATTTCTCTTTTCCTAAATTGGAAGGAGAAATTGCACCTCACATGAATTTTAGGGGTAAAGAACATTTAGTTTGGAGCTTAAACAACTACTTAGGATTGGCAAACCATCCCGAGGTAAGAGAAGTGGATGCACAAGCAGCTAAAGATTATGGTATGGCCTACCCGATGGGTGCCAGGATGATGTCGGGAAATTCTAACCAACATGAAGCTTTAGAAAAATCATTAGCAGAATTTACAGGTTTTGAAGATGCCTTTCTTTTAAACTACGGTTATCAAGGAATTCTTTCTGCAATTGATGCTTTAGTAGATAGAAACGATGTTATTGTTTACGACGCAGAGGCTCATGCTTGTATTATCGATGGGGTACGCTTACACATGGGTAAACGCTTTGTTTATCTTCATAACGATATGAACAGCCTTAAAAAGCAATTAGAAAGGGCTACAAAATTAACTGAACAATCTGGTGGTGGTGTTTTAGTAATTACCGAAGGTGTTTTCGGAATGTCTGGCGCA
>JACMNZ010000419.1 GCA_014378285.1 Pseudopedobacter sp. | reverse complement strand
TCGTTTCTTTGTACTCCAAATAAAATTTAAAAAAAATTTAATGGCACATAAAGCAGGTTTTGTAAGTATAATAGGTAAGCCAAATGCAGGGAAATCAACCCTTATGAATCAGCTAGTTGGCGAAAAAATGGCAATCATTACTCCAAAAGCTCAGACTACACGTCATCGTATTTTAGGTATTGTAAATGATGAAAATTACCAAATTGTGTTCTCTGATACTCCAGGAATTATCAAACCTGCCTACAAATTACAAGAAAACATGATGAGTTTTGTTGATAGTTCTTTGGTTGATGCTGACATATTAATTTTTGTTACTGACATAAATGAGAAGCAAAATGAAGAAGATGTGCTAGAGAAACTTAAAAAGACCACAGCGAAAGTTTTGGTTGTTATCAATAAAATAGACGAATCTCAAAATCATTTAATAGAGGAAAAGATAATCTACTGGAAAGAAAAATTAAATCCTGAAGGAATAGTTGGCGTATCTGCATTGCATGATTATAATTTACAGCCCATAATGTCTTTTATATTAGAGAATTTGCCAGAGCACCCGGCTTATTATGAAAAAGATGAATTAACGGATAGAAGCCAAAGGTTTTTTGTTTCTGAAATGATTAGGGAGAAGATTTTTAAATTCTACAAAAAGGAAATTCCATACAGTACAGAAGTTATTGTAACTGCTTTTAAAGAAGATAAAAAAATCATTAAAATTTCGGCTGAAATTATTGTTGAACGTGATTCTCAAAAAAACATAATTATTGGTGCTGGTGGCGCTATGTTAAAAAAAGTTGGCACCTATGCTCGCGAAGACATGGAGGCTTTTTTACAGAAAAAAGTATTTTTAGAGATGTTTGTGAAGGTTATTCCTGATTGGAGAAATCGCGATAACTATTTAAAGAATTTTGGATATAGTGAATAGAATTTAAATATGCTATACCTATTCTTATTATTCACGACTTAAGTTTAGATAATTAATTCAAAAACTAATAATGATTTGGGCGTTTTTACAGGCTTTCCACTGTATCTTTTTTTGCTAATTGCTAAACGGTAAGAGCAAAAAAAGGATGCCGTTTCAATCCCTAACGCAAAAAAACAAATGCTAACACTGTTTATTTCCTATCCAATTATTTAATTAAAATAATTGCTTTGGTTGCAACCAAATTCTATTTCTCATTGTCTATTACAATATGGCAAAATCTTCACTATTTAAAGCCTCATTTTTAATCTCCTTATTTTTCTTTTGCAAAACATCGGCGCAAGCCCAAAATTATTTTTACTGTAGTTAACAATTCCCTGTAATAGAATATCTTATCGATTTATCTAACCATAGAAAAGATGTTAACGGATAGCTCATAAATAACCCTTATGAGGAAACCGCAGGAATGGTTTTAGATGGCGGTTTTGGTTTTAAGGTACTTAATAGAATTTATTTAGAAACAGGCGTTAATTATCTTTTTATAAACACAAATGTAGAACATGATAAAAAATCAGGAAACACGCTAACCATTAAGAATTATATTTTTGGCGCACAGATTAGACCGATTTATAAACAAGTTATTTCTAAGGATAATGATGTTTTTCTTAATGTTGGTTGTGGGCTCAATTATCAGAAAATGAATAGTAATGGTTACTATCAAAACTATTTTATAGATAGCAATAATTTTGAAAGCTCTGCTCTATCCCATAATAAAACTCAAAGTAGTTATTTTGTAAATGTCCGGCCTTATTTGGGAATTGATTTCAAAAAAAACAAGAAAGTTGGATTTAGGCTTGGTTTAATATATAACCATCAAGATTATAATCGCTCAGAAAAAAAGCTACGGTTTTTTTCTGAGCCAAAATTGGTTATTGCCCCGCATAAATGGGGAGATGTTTTTATGGACTTAGGAATGCTTTTTTAATTAAAGATTGGTTAACTCGTTTTCGATTAATTCTTTACAGAGCTTAATCTCTTTGCTTACTTTTTTATAAAGGTTTTTTAAGGTTTTATTATCGATTTTTTGAAGCTCTTCTACTTCCCTTGCCATTTCTGCTAAAACTTCTAATCCTGTACCTGATGCTGTTCCATACAACTTATGCCCTAATGCTTTCATGGCAACAAAATTTGGTTGTGGGTGTGATATCAATTTTTTAAAATTATCATCGGCACTTTGTATTTCTTTAACGGTAAGGTTTAAAACTATTTTTACGGTCTCTAAATCGTTGCCCATAAAATCCCTTATTTTATCGCTATTAAAGCTAAATAAAGTTTTTTTATCGATGATAGATGATGATTTAAGCTCATCTTTAATCAGCCACTTGGAAAACATATCCACCAAATTTTTTTCTATAAAAGGTTTGGGTACAAAATCGTCCATACCAATTGCTAAGCATTTTTCTTTCTCGCCAACAACATTTCCGGCGGTCAACGCAATTATTGGGGTACGGCTACCTTTTTCAATCAACCTGATGCTTTGGGTGGCTTCATAGCCATTCATTTCTGGCATCTGAAGGTCCATTAAAATTATATCAAACTTTATAGATTTATATTGATCAACTGCTTCTAAACCATTATTGGCTTCGTAAATCACGGCATTTGGCAAAATTCTTTCTATTACCATTTTTGCCAATAACTTATTTACTATATTATCTTCTGCAACTAAAATCTTAAACATTTGGTTATTTAAGCCCACAGAAATTTGCGGCTGCTTTATTTCAGGCTCGTTTGGCTTATTGATTTTTGCCAATTTGTTAAACAAATCTTGCATTTTGATAGGCTTAACCATTCTTATCCTTACGCCATATTTCTCACAAATCTTGATAATTTTTTCGTCGTCAGAAGAGCTATGAAGCAACATTATGGGTTGTTCTTTTGCACTTATATTAAAATTATTTCTGATTTTTTCTATTGTTTCTAACCCATCCATAAAAGGCATGTGATAATCCATCAAAATCACATCGTAACCTTTTCCTTCGGTTAATAATTGCAAGGCTTCTAAGCCGTTTTTAGCTTCGGTAACTTTAATGTTTTTTAATAATAACATTTGTCTTAAAATAAGACGATTGTTTTCATTATCATCAACTACTAAAACTTTTTTGATATGTGATAGGTCACTGATGGAAAGAGAATTTCCTTCCTCGGCTTTAAGCCTAATCTTAAAATAAAAAGTACTTCCCTTTCCTACTCTGCTTTTTAGCTGTAGCTTGCTTCCCATTAAACCTAAAAGCTTATTAGAAATGGTAAGCCCTAAACCTGTACCACCATATTTTTTGGTTGTTGATGCATCTTCTTGCGAAAAGGCCTCAAATATTTTACTTTGCTTATCAGATTGTATTCCTATACCGGTATCCCTTACTTCAAAATGAAAGTCTATCTCGCTTTGGCTTATATCACTATCGGCATAAATTTTAAGCTCTATCTCCCCTGCATCCGTAAACTTAACGGCGTTTCCTAAAAGATTAACTAAAACCTGTTTTAAACGTATATTGTCTATAAAAACAAACCTAGGAAGTTTAGGATCTATATTTAAAAGAACTTCAAGGCCTTTGTTTTGAGCCTGATAGGTAATGATGTCAGAAGCCTGGCTGCTCAAATCAAAAAGATCAGACTTCTCTATGTCTAATTCTAGTTTGCCGGCTTCAATTTTAGAGAAATCTAAAATATCGTTTATGATACCTAACAAGGAGTTTGCAGATTGATTGACGATATTTAGATATTGATGCTGAGTTTGGTTTAACGAAGTTTTTAAAACTAAGTCTGTAAAACCAATAACTCCGTTTAATGGGGTACGTATCTCATGGCTCATACTGGCCAAAAACTCTGATTTAGCCCTGTTTGCTTCATCAGCTAAAAATTTCGCCTTCCTTAAATCGCTACGATGTAAATAATTTTCATTAACATCTTGAAACGTACCATAAATACGTACACAATTTCCTTTTTGAAATTCTGGTTTCCCGATAGTACGTATCCATGTATAATTCCCTTTTGCAGTTTTAATTTGTAACTCTAAATCAAAAGGAATTCCCAAATCTTTAGCTTTATTAAAAGCATCTATTATAATAGATTGATGTTCTGGGATATAAAACAAAACTGCTGATTTAAAAACAGGAACATATTCTGTTTCTACCTCATGAATGTTTCTTGTTACGTTAGACCAATAAATTGTTTGGTTTACTAAACCAGCTTCCCAAGCACCAATTTTTGCTACCTCGTTGGTTTGTTCCAACATTTCTTTGGTTCGCTTTAAATCCGCCTCTAATTCATGCCTTTCGGTGATATCTACAGCGTTACCAATTACATATTTTTCGCCATTTACATCTGTCTCTAAAACGTTGTTAAACAACCAAGTTAATACATTCCCCTTTTTATGTTTGGTATACATCACACCCTGCATTTTACCAAATTCTGCTATGCCTGCAAGATACATTTTCATAGATTCTTGCCTAAAATCTGGGACCAAATCGTATAAATAATTACCAATTAGTTCTTCTGATTTATAACCAAGGCTTTTTGCCCCAGCTGTGTTAATCGTTAAAATTTTACCTTCCAGGTTATGGGTACACATAAAACCAGAGGAATTTTCAAAAAACACCCTTAGCCTTGCTTCAGAATGTTCTATCAATAACTCTTTTTCCCTTTCTGTTGTAATATCACGGGCAATTGCAAAAAATAATTTACTAGAAGGCTCTGGCGTTGCCGCCCATTGTAATATTTTATAATTATCGTTTTTGCATTTTAATCTGTTGGTAAAAACAACGGTTTTATTTCCAGCTAATAAGGTTTGTAATTTGTTTTTAGTTTCAGACAAATCATCCTGATGGATAAAATCATATAAAGAATGATTTAAAATATGATCTTCTTTATAACCTAAAAGATTTTCGAAAGCGGGATTAATATTTTGGAAAACGCCCTCGCTATTAAAAACACAAATAATATCTTTTGATATTTTAAATAGCTCGTTAAAATTTTCTGTTTCTTGTATTTTTCTTTGTTGTGCAATTAAATCTACCACGGCATCGCCCAAAATCTTTAAAGCTTCTTTTTGATTGTCATCAAGTTTGCGTGGCACTTTATCAATTACACAGATTGTCCCTAAATTATACCCGTTGGAGTCTTTTAAAGGATAACCAGCGTAAAATTTAATACTTGGTTCTGAAGTAACTAAAGGATTATTTTTAAAACGGAAATCTTTAGTGGCATCTTGCACTTCCATTATATCCTGCCCTAAAATAGAATGGCTACAAAAAGCTATGTTTCTGGGCGTTTGATCTAATTCTAAACCTACTTTAGATTTAAACCATTGCCTATCCTCGTCTATTAATGAAATTAAAGAAATTGGAGTATTGCAAATTATGGAAGCAAGTTTTGTAAACCTATCGAATGTTTCTTTTGGGAGGGTGTCTAAAATTTGATAGCTTTTTAAAGCGGCTAATCTTTTTTCTTCTACTAAAGATTCTTGATTTGTTTGCATCTTAATTTATGATGGGGAATATACCAATATATGAGGCTTAACACAATTATGACTGCTTTAATATGGAAACCCAAAATTACATATTTAGAAGCTTTGACTACGAAAACGACGGATATCTTAAAAAATTATTTATTAACTGAATCACAAACTTAACTTCCTTTTTTATTTTCATAAAATAAATGTTTATCAAAATCGGATCAAACTCTGGCTCGCCTTCAAACTTTCTGGCAATGTTGCTTAATTCTATTAAACCTACTGAAGATGAGGTACCAATTAATTTATGGGCCGTAGCTTTTATTCCGCTTAAATTATTTGTGAATATAAAATCTTCAAACTTTTTTAATGAAACTTCTAACTCTATCAAAACCATAGATAAAATTTCTTTAGCCGTTTCTATATCCTGACCTAAATATTGAAACATACGGTCAGTATTAAAATGCTTTTTTGTGTTTAAAGTTTCTAAGCTTGCTGAAATCAT
>JACMNZ010000418.1 GCA_014378285.1 Pseudopedobacter sp. | reverse complement strand
TTTGGTTTGATATTATTGACATCAATACCTAGGTTTTTTAAAAAATCATAAGAAATTTTATAGATGCCCTCTTCTTTTACTGCAATTTTATACCAATTGCCAGTTGCCAAAACAGAATTACTTTTATAACTTATTAATAATTTGGGCGTTGTTGCATATTCTTTAATAGGATTTATTTCTAATTGATAGGTATCAATTTTTTTAATGCCTTCGTTTGTAATTACGATGGGCAAAAAATTAATCAGCGCAAAAAATTGATTATTTTCCTTTACTGTATGATAATCTAATTGGATATCTTCTTTAATTTTTGCCTTATTTCTTTCTGAAGAAGGAAAAAAAACGTTTGAAAGTGAATTTATTTTAATGTTGACGTTGTTACTTTTTGAATTGACTGGAATCTTCAAATAAACGTTGGGGAGGTTTCCAAATTTTTCTGGATTATACCTTGGAAAATCAAACTGAGCGGCATTGATATGCAAATATTGATTTAGAACAGTATCAGAAACCCAATTTATATTTTTTGTTACAATACTATTTTGAGCGAAAAGTGGCTTACAAAAACATAATTGAATCACAAAAATGATAAATACCTTAAATACAATGCTTTTCAAAATAAAATAAATATTTATATTTAACGTAACTATTAGGCGACAAAAATCGTTTTAATAACTAAACATTAAAGATATTGATAAATGCACAATTTATATTAATCAGTTTGATTAATCATAATTAAATTATTTTTAGCTTTGAAAACACAATAAAACGCATGAGAAAATTAATTTTACCTGCACTTACCCTATGTTTTGCATTTTCAGTCTTATTATCATCTTGTGGTGGTAAGGGCGGAAAAAACTCTGCATCTGGCAAAACAAATGTTGCATACAACGCTAAAAGACCTGGTTCTTTACAAGTTCCAAAAAAAGTAAAACCTACCCCGGGTCCTGGCTTGGTACATATTGAAGGTGGTACTTTTGTAATGGGAGGCTCAAATATTGATGATATTGGCTTTGATTATGCTGCTCCTAAAAGAAGAGTTACTGTTGCAACTTTTTATATGGATGAAACCGAAGTTGCCAATGTGGATTGGTTAGAATATTTAAATTGGATTACCGAAGTGCCAAAAGACCCAAGATGGTATTATGAAGCTTTGCCAGATACCTTAGTTTGGAGAAGCCCTTTAGCTTATAACGAACCTTACGTAAATAATTATTTAAGACATCCTGCTTATCAGGATTATCCTGTTGTTGGGGTAACTTGGGAGCAGGCTAATGCATATTGTGATTGGAGAACAAATGTTGTAAATGAGAACATTTTGAGAAATAAAGGCATTATGAGCGACTGGAAATCTTATACTACCGCAAAATCTGGAGCTACAGGTAAAGGTGCTCCAAAACAAGGAACCGGAACTGAAGTAAGTACAGAGCCCTTTGACTTAGATTTATATTTAAATGGGCAATATCAAGATAAAGGAAAGGGTGCAGAAAAAGTAAATAACGGAACTGCTGCTCCTGGTGCAAAAGGAAAAGCTGGTACCGAAAAAAGATTTGCAAAGATTGAAGATGGTGTTTTTACACCAGGTAGATACCGTTTACCAACAGAGGCCGAATGGGAATATGCGTCTTTAGCATTAATTGGAACCGGAGGAAATAATATTGTAAATAATAGTAAAATATATCCTTGGTACGGTTTGGGAATAAGATCACCAAAGAAAAATACTCGTGGTTTAATTTACGCCAATTTTAAAAGAGGTGCAGGTGATAACATGGGTGTTGCTGGTTACCTTAATGATGGTGCCGATATTACTGCCCCTGTTAAAGCATATATGCCAAACGATTTTGGTTTGTACAACATGGCCGGAAACGTTAGCGAATGGGTTTTAGATACTTATAGACAGTTATCTTTTGATAAAGTAGAAGATTTTAACCCGTTTAGAGGTAACGATTTTGAGAATAATGAGTACGACACAAACGGAAAAATTCAAACCATAGGTAAAACAAATGTTCCTAAAAAGATAAATGCCACTTCAGGTAAAAAAGACCCTTATGAGAGACACGCCAATAAATACGGTAACGTTGCTGAAATAAGTCCTAGTACACCAGATGCTATTGATACCACCAAAATGCCTGTATTAAAACCAACTTTTGAATCTGATCAAAGAGGGGCTTTAGATAAACAGAATTTAGATTTATACGGTAAAATAACTTTAGTTAACGATAGATCAAAGGTTTTTAAAGGCGGTTCTTGGAATGATAGGGCTTATTGGTTAAATCCTGGTACAAGAAGGTACCAAGATGAAGGGCAATCATCTTCTGAAATTGGTTTTAGATGTGCCATGAGTAGTGTAGGTGACCCACAAATTAATAAGAAAAGTACCCCACAATTTAAACAACCAAAATCTAGGGTAGGATTTAAAAAATAATATATTGATGAAATTTAAAAACCCAGATTGGAAATTCCATTCTGGGTTTTTTTATGCCGTTATTATAGATTTAATAATTATCATGAATGCTTTTCAAAACCCTTTCCACCTCGTTTTTTATATCTTTAGATGGAGCTACAAATCCATTATTCATAAAAGAGAAAATATATTTTTTGCCAGATTTCCCAATTAAATAACCGCTTAGGTTGTAGTTGTTTGTTAAACTGCCAGATTTAGCATAAACATAACTTGAACCGCTTTCTTGAAACATGTTTTTTAGCGTACCGCTTTTACCACCAGCAGGTAATAAATCAAATAAACGTTCGTCATTATTTATTTTATCCTTAATTTTTTGAAGTACCAAAACCATATCTTTAGGACTAAAAAGATTTAATCTTGATAATCCGGATCCATCCACCCATTGTATTTTATCAGGCATATCATTAAATAAAGTTTCGGTTGCTTTATTAATAATACTATCAGTATTCATCACCATTTTATTTGCCGCAGCACAATTTAGCAACAACTCTTCTGCCATAAAATTATCGCTTGTTTGTAATAAGTGCTTGTATAAACTATCAGACGGGGTACTGTAAATTACATTAGCGCTTTTAGGCAATTTCCTCCAATTTAAGGTAGTTATTGGCTTTATTACAGAACCAGTAGCCAATAAAGTATCAGATAATAAATTTTCGATTAGATTTCTATTTAAGATTAAAGGTAAGTTTTGCCTGTAATTTGGGCTTACAGATGATGGTAAAACCCAATTGTTGTTATTTAAGTTTCGTTTTACATTTTTCACTTTATTAGAAGTAACTATCTCGTTAAGGTACAAACCGGGTAAATTTGGAGAATATTGTAGTTCACCAAATTTATTGGCGCTTATATTTACGCTATTACCATAAATAGGCATATCGTTAATTTCAGTTTGATAGTAATCGTTATAATCATCCCAACTCCAGCCTTTACCATATTTCTCTCCCTGATAACGTCCGCTAACTAAATAAATATCTTTTCCAGAATCCTTAATAAAATTAAAAGATTTTTGGGTCTTAAAATCTGGATGTAGAAATGATGGATCGCCCATTGGCCATAAAATCAAAGAATCTTTTCTTACGATATACTCAAATGAAGGGATAGAATCTCCCAGCATATTTAGTGCAGTATAAAAAGTAAAAAGTTTGGTGTTTGAGGCGGCACAAAAATAAAGATTCGCATTTTTCTCATACATCATTTTATCAGAACCCATTTCTTTTATTACAAAACCAACATGGTGATTATTATTAATTGGTGAATTTTCAATTAAATCTGCAATGTTCTGATAGGGTTTTACAACAGCTTTTTGAACTGTACACGCGGTTAAAAGAAAAAAAGATAACGTGATTAGGAAAAAAAATTTCATAAATATATAATTAAACCTGCAAATTAGTAAATTGTAACTACCTATTTTGTTTAAATATGATTAAACATCTAAACAAAATAAAGCTGTAAACCAATATGTTAAGCCAAAACCTAAAAATAATTATTGGATTGCTATTAGGCTTCTGCACATTAATTGAGCCAGTTTTTTCTCAAAACTCTTTTGAATTTATTGGAAAAAGAAAGAGACAACAAATCAATTTTAAAGCTGTAAGAGGTTTGGTTGTAGTGCCAATGTATATTAATAGTAAAGGACCGTATAATTTTATTTTAGATACCGGAGTAGGCATAACCTTAATTACTGATCCATTATTAAAAGATTCTTTAAATTTAAAATACCTGAGAAAAATAGAGCTGAGTGGTTTAGGAAGTCAAATAGAATTGACCGCTTATACCACCCCGTTTTTGAATTTCAAAATTGCATCTACAGAGGCAAAAAATTGTGCTGCGGCTATTTTAGATAATGATATTCTAAATTTATCTAATTACGCAGGTATGAAAATTCATGGTTTAATTGGTTATGATTTTTTTAAAAGCTTTAAAGTAAGGATAAATTATAATACCCAATTATTAAAAGTATACCAAAACAGTTTTCCCAAATTAATAGCCAAAGGAAATAAAATCGATTTACAGATTGAAGGCAATAAGCCTTATGTAAATGTTTTAGTTAATGTTCCCAACCATCAAAAATTAACTTTAAAAATGTTGATCGATACTGGGAGTGGAAACCCAATCTCTTTAGAAACTTATCAAAAAAATGCTTTCCCACTTCCTGATAATTTTGTGATAGCGAATCTTGGTGTAGGGTTAGGGGGCAAAATTAGAGGATTTAAAGGAAGAATTAATAAGCTAAAAATAGGTAAGTTTTTTTTAGATAGCGTGATAGCGGCTTTCCCATATTATGAAGATATTGCGGCAAAAATAACCAGTGTAGAAAGAAACGGAAGTATTGGGAATACTTTATTAAAAAAGTTTGATGTTCTTTTCGATTATCAAAATAGTTGCATGTATCTAAAAGGAAATAATACTTTAAAAGAACCTTTTGAATATGATATGAGCGGAATGGAATTAGCAGCATTTGGAGATAATTTTGATGCTTTTTTTGTAACAAGAATTGAAAGTGGATCGCCAGCTGATGAATTAGGAGTGCAAATTGGCGACCAATTACTACGATTAAATTTTAGCGCTACAGATAAACTTACACTAGATGAAATAACACAAATACTAAGCTCCAGAAACGGAAGAACCCTTTATTTAGAAATGAATAGAAAAGATGAAATTTATGCAGGTATTTTAACCCTAAAAAGAAGGATATAAATGAGTACCAAATAAAAATTTAAATATTTTATTTTCGATTTTGTGTCATCAAAGAAATTTTAGCTTTGCAATTCAATATTATTAGCTAACTTTATACATTATACCAATACAGTTTTTAGTCTAAATAACTTTAAATGAGTTCAAAGATCAAGTCTATTATCACAGGTACGGGAAAATATATCCCAAATAAACTGATTAAAAATTCAGATTTTATAAGTCATTCTTTTCATGAAAAAGATGGCTCATTAGTAACAAGAAATATGTCCGATGTTATCCAAAAATTTCAAGCGATAACTGATATTGAAGAAAGAAGATATGCCGAGGACAATCAAAACACTTCGGAATTGGCTTATTTAGCCGCCAAAGATGCAATTGAAAGTTCTGGCGAAGATAAAGAGAGGTTAGATTACATTATTGTAGCCCATAATTTTGGAGATATTAATCATGGAACTAATCGGACGGATATGGTACCTACTTTGGCTAGCAGAGTTAAGTATAAGTTGGGTATCGTAAACCCTGATTGTGTAGCCTATGATTTACCATTTGGCTGCCCAGGTTGGTTGCAGGGCATGATACAGGCAGATTATTTTATAAAATCTGGGGACGCAAAAAAAGTGCTGATAATTGGCTCAGAAACGCTTTCTAGGGTAATTGATCCTCATGATAAAGATAGTATGATTTACTCAGATGGGGCTGGAGCCACAATTTTATCAGCAAGTGAAAATGGTGAAGCAGGAATCATCAGTCATAAATCGCAAAGCCACACTTTAGAACAAGCTTGGTTTCTAAAGATGGAAGGTTCTAGCAAACTTGACTATGAAAAAAAAGAAGAACTTTACTTAAAAATGGAAGGTCGAAAAGTATATGAGTACGGCTTAACTCATGTACCACTAGTGATGAAAAATGCGGTTGAAAAAGCAGGCATTTCTCCGGATAAGATTAAAAAAGTTTTGGTGCATCAAGCAAATGGAAAAATGGACGATGCCATTTTGAAACGTTTTTTTAAGCTTTATGATATTGAAACTCCTCCAGAAAACATTATGCCCATGACTATTGCAAAACTAGGGAATTCTTCGGTTGCTACCATCCCAACTTTATTGGATATGGTTTTAAAAGGAGAAATGGAAAATCAATCTTTTAATAAAGGTGATGTTGCCATTTTTGCCTCTGTTGGCGCAGGGATGAATATCAATGCTATGATTTATCAGTTTTAAAATTCATTATTTCATTCATAAAAATCAATCCAGCTATTTAAATATGCAAGAGCGTTAACGATTGAAACGACATCCTTTTTTGCTTTTTCCGCAAAAAAGATATAGTGTTAAGCGTGTTTAAACGCCCAAAATAATACTCTTTATATATTTAAATTAGAGTTTTAATCTGTCTATTTTAAATTCTTCTTGCCCAAATTAATCTTTCTTAGGTTTTCATTGTCATAAAAACATAAACCCTGTTTGACATGAAAGCTTTATTGAAATTTTTCTACCTACCATTAATCGCCTTATCAGGATTAATTTTCTTTTCCTCTTTTTTATCTTCAAAAAGTGATGCCTTAAAATCAGCATATAAAAAAGCTGGATTAACGGATAGAGAAGCAGCTCTTCATTTATTAAACAGATTTACCTATGGAGTAAGAACTAAAGATATTGACAATGCTTTAAAAATGGGTCTCGACAATTGGTTAAACCAACAGTTAA
>JACMNZ010000417.1 GCA_014378285.1 Pseudopedobacter sp. | reverse complement strand
TGCTGGGCTGCAGGACTTAGCTCTCCGTTATAATATTGACGGATAATTTCGATATCGTTTTGTCTCTTAATCACTATGTTTTTCTAAGCAAATCTTTAAGTTGCGTTTACCATTTTGGATATTACTTTTTACTTTATTTAAATCAAATCCAGTGTGTTCGGCCACTTCTGAATAGCATTTTTTTTGCAGATAAAATAAATCAACGCTTAATTTTTGTTCATGATTTAACGTTTCTATACATTTTTCGAGTGCTACTAATTGTGCTTCTTTATCATCATCATTATTTATACGATGCAAAAGAGAACCAGTTTCCATAAAAGATTCATCTATATTGATGAAAGTATTTTTTTGATTTTTCCTCAACTCCATTAAACAATAATTTCTGCTCAAAACATAAAGCCAACTCTTAAAATTCTTTACCTCATGTTTTTTAAGTTTGGTAATTAGCTGTTCAAATATTTGCATCACCGCATCTTTACTATTCTCCTCGTCCTTAAAATATTTTAAGCAAACGCCATAAACTAAAGGCATATAAGGTTGATACAATTTACCCAAAATCATCAAATCGCCCGTCTTTTTATAGTCGGTGACCCATTTTTCATCCATCGATGAATCTTGATGTTTTTTAAGGTCTTTAATCATTATCTACCTCAATATTAAAAAAAATATCTGGCTGTTTATGGAATTTCATTGGAAGCTGCATCCTAATAGAAAACAAAAATTATCAATCATTAAACTCAAATAAAATGAAAAACTTACTCACCCTCCTTACTTTTTTCTTATTATTCTCGGCTTTTAAAACAGATGAGAAAATTACCATTAGTGGTTTTGTTTATGATCAGAAAGATGGAAAGCCAATTTTTGAAGCTCAAATTAAGGCAAAAAGTAATGGCAAAACCTTTACAAATACCGACTTTAAAGGAGCTTTTAAATTAAGCGTATCAAAAACAGAGAAATCTATTATTGTATCTTTTGTTGGATTTAAGTCTAAAGAAGTTAAAGTTTCTAATAAACCCATGAAAATTTACTTGGAAGTGGATAGTCAAGCTTTAAATAAAGTATTTTTTATTGACTATGGAACTCAAAAGAAGCGAGATTTGATTGCTTCTGTAATGAGCGTTCAAGGTTTTAATTCACACCCTCAAGCAATTATGTCTGCACCAAGTGGTTATTATAATACCGAATCCTACTTGGCTATCAACGAAAATAATTTTAAAAGTGCAAAAAATGATCCTTTATCCACCTTTTCTATTGATGTTGATGCCGCTTCATATAGTAACTTACGTCGCTTTATTCATAATGGACAAACTCCTCCAAAGGATGCAGTTCGAATTGAGGAAATGGTTAATTATTTTAATTACGATTATCCTCAGCCAAAAGGCGAAGATCCAGTAAGTATCACTACCGAAATTGCATCAGCACCTTGGAATAAAAATCACCGTTTGGTAAGCATCGGTTTAAAAGCCAAAACCATCCCAAATGAAAATTTGCCAGCTTCAAATTTGGTTTTTTTGCTAGATGTTTCAGGTTCGATGATGGGACCAGACAGATTGGATTTATTAAAGACATCGTTGAAATTATTGACAGACCAACTTCGTCCGAATGACCATGTAGCAATTGTTGTTTATGCCGGAGCAGCTGGTTTAGTTTTGCCCTCAACTCCAGGAAATCAAAAAATGAAAATTAAAGATGCTTTGAATAAGTTGGAAGCAGGCGGCTCTACTGCCGGCGGAGCTGGAATTAAGCTGGCTTATGAAACAGCAAAAAAGAATTTCATAAAAGGCGGAAATAACCGTGTGATTTTGGCAACTGATGGAGACTTTAATATTGGTGCAAGTAGTGATGGCGAAATGCAAAGACTGATTGAAGGTTACCGAAATGGCGGTGTTTTCTTAAGTGTTTTAGGATTTGGAATGGGGAATTTAAAAGACAGCAAAATGGAAATATTGGCTGACAAAGGAAATGGAAATTATGCTTATATCGATGGAATAAATGAAGCCAAAAAAGTTTTGATTAATGAGTTTGGTGGCACTTTATTTACTGTTGCAAAAGATGTAAAATTGCAAATTGAATTTAATCCGGCTAAAGTAGCTGCTTATAGATTAGTAGGTTACGAGAATCGTTTGTTAAATAACGAGGATTTTAAAGATGATAAAAAGGATGCTGGAGAAATGGGATCAGGGCATACAGTTACTGCGTTATACGAAATTATTCCAGTAGGTGTAAAAGATGAATTTTCTAAGCCCACTGATGCTTTAAAGTATCAGGAAGTAAAAGGAACCAAGAGTTCTGCGGAATTATTAACCGTAAAATTGAGATATAAAAATCCTGATGAAAATAAGAGTCAGGAAATGAGCGTTTCGTTAGTTGACAATGGCCAAAGTTTAGCGCAAGCCTCTACAGATTTTAAATTTAAAATGGCTGTTGCCGAGTTAGGTTTATTATTAAGAGATTCTGAATTCAAGCAATCAGCAAATTTTGAGGAATTAGTTGCTTTGGCCAAAACTGGAAAAGGCAAAGATGAAAACGGATACAGAGCTGAATTCATTCAAATAGCAGAAAACGCAAGGCTTTTAACCAAAAAAGATTTAAATCAAACCCAAATAGATAATTATTAAATTGCATTTATGAATAGATTAAAATTTATAGTATTAGTAGCATTTTTAGCAGTTTCAACAAGTTCATTTGCACAATTTGGAAAACTATTAGATAAGGCAAAAGCTGTTGCTACAGGCAATACAACTTTACTAAACCCATCTGATATTGCTACCGCTCTAAAACAGGCTTTAGAACAAGGAACTTCTAAAAGTGCCGATTTGCTTTCTAAAGAAAATGGATTTTTTGGAAACGATGCTGTAAAGATTCTTTTCCCGCCAGAAGCACTAAAAGCCGAAGCTACATTAAGGAAACTAGACTTAGATAAGATGTGTGATGATGCCATTTTAAGTTTCAACAGAGCTGCTGAAGATGCGGCAAAACAAGCAAAACCTATATTTATTTCTGCAGTAAAGAACATGACCGTTACTGATGCAAAGAATATTTTAATCGGTAGTAATGATGCAGCTACAAATTATTTTAAAACAAACACTATTGATTCTTTAAGTAAAGTGTTTGACCCGGTTGTGGAAAAAAGTATTGAAAAAGTTGGCGCAACAAAGTATTACAGCAATGTGGTAGATCGCTACAATAAAATTCCGTTTGTCAACAAAATTAATCCTGATTTAAAAGCATACATTACTCAAAAAGCAATTGATGGTTTGTTTAAGGAAATCGCTCAGGAGGAATTGAAAATTAGGGAAAACCCCGCTTTCAGAACTACTGACTTAATGCAGAAAGTGTTTTCATCAGTAAAAAAATAGTCTAAGGAGTTTAAAATATACAAGAGCGAGGCTAAAACTCTCGCTTTTTTTATGAGTGGCAATGTTATTGCTTATCTATTAAAAACAATTTTATGAAAAGATTAGCCATCATTACCATTCTATCGTCAACTTTGGTTTTAGCAAGTTGTGATACCTTAAATCAATATGCAGGAGTGTTGAATCAAGCGGGGTTGGGATCTCCTTCCAATGCCGAAATGAACTTGGGTCTAAAGCAAGCGTTAGAGTTTGGCACCAATTACAGTGCAGATCGTTTGTCGGCAAAAGATGGTTTTTTAGGTAATGTAGCTGTTAAAATCCTAATGCCAGAAGAGGCGAAGAAAGTAGAAAACACTTTAAGATCTCTAGGTTTAAATTCACTTTGCGA
>JACMNZ010000416.1 GCA_014378285.1 Pseudopedobacter sp. | reverse complement strand
TTTATCTTGATAGGTAAATCTATTTTCATGAATGATGAGGCCCAAATCTATTTCTCCATCTATCAGTTTTTGTTCAATATCTGAAAAAACCATTTCTTTTTTATTTTGAAGATGGGGATATGCCAAACCCAATAAAAAGTTAGCGGTAGTAAATTTACCGGGTATGCCCACTTTAAGGTTTGGGTTATTTAAATCTTGTTGTGTTTTGCAAATCAACATTGGGCCAACGCCAAAACCCAATGCGCTGCCAGCATCTAATAAAACATAATTATCTGTGGCATAAGCGTAAGCATGATAGCTTAGTTTGGTAATATCCAAAACAGAATTAAATGCCTTTTGGTTAAGCGTTTCTACATCATCAAAAACCACTTCAAATTCTAAGCCTTTAGTGTCTATTTTTTGATGGATTAGTGCATCAAAAATAAAAGTATCGTTAGGGCAAGGCGAAAAACCTAAAGTTAATTTCATGGAATTAAATGTTTTTTAGGCTTGTAATTAACCAATCGTTTAAATTCTTAACAGCTAAAGCAAGGTTCCAGTTTTCACGGTTTCTTTTTTCTACATAATTAGAGATACAACGTATTTGCAATGCCTCCACCTGTGCTTCTTCACAGGCATAAAAAAACGCAGCACCTTCCATGGTTTCTATAGTTGGGTTTATCCTATCTCGTATTTCTTCAATACTATCCTCATTACCGTGAACAGTATTTACCGTTATGGCGGTTACTTTTCTTAAATTTTCTTTTAAAATTATTTTCTCAGATGCCCTAAATTCTACTTCGCCCATTTCTAATTGTTCTAAAGAAAGAAATTCTTCATCATCTTCTGCACCTAATTCCGACAAAATATCTTCTCTAACTTCTACCAATTGCCCTAGTTTTATATTTCTAAAAAAACTACCGGCAATACCTACGTTTAAGGCTAAATCAAAATTTTCTTGAGCTAACGTTTTGCCTAAAGCATAAGCTGTTGCTACCATTCCTACACCAGTAATCATAATTTTGATATCATGTTTCCCAACTTTTAAAAGTTCATCAGCATTAAATTTTGGGGCATATTTTTTTATAAAAGGCTCAATTTCTTGATAGGTAGCGGCTACTAATAATATTTTCATGTGATGGTTTTGTTTAATTCGATTATTGCGTTAACGATAGGAACGGCAGCTTTTTTTACCGCCATTTTAAGCGGTTAAAAAACTACAGTGGGTAGCGTGTTAAAACGCCCAAATTATTTCATTTATTTGTCTTTGTTATTTCAAAATTACGCCAAATTTAAGAACAATGCTTTAATAGTTCTTATCGGTTGTAAATCCTTTGTTTATATTTGCTCTTTATCATAAAAAGAATGATTTACGTTACAAGGAAAGAGCATTTTAACGCTGCTCATAAATTATTTAGGGAAGATTGGAGCCAGGAGAAAAACGATGAGGTTTTTGGCAGGTGTGCAAATGCGAATTGGCATGGGCATAATTATGATCTTTTTGTTACCGTAAAAGGAGAGATTAACCATGAAACTGGTTTTGTTATAGATTTAAAGGACTTAAAATCTTTAGTAATTAAGTACGTTACTGATAAATTAGATCATAAAAATTTGAATATGGATGTTGATTTTATGAAGGGTAAAATGGCATCTACAGAGATTTTAGCTATTGAAATTTGGAAACAATTAGCACCACATATAGAAGAAAGGGGTGCAAAACTGCATTGTATTAAATTGTACGAAACTGCAAGTAACTTTGTAGAGTATTTTGGGGATTAAATAAATGAGCGATAAAAGCAGTAAAGGTTACCAAAAAACGGAGAGCTACAACGAAGAAATTGTTGCCGATTTAGCTGTTCACTATAAACAGATTTTAAGTTTAATTGGCGAAGACCCAAACAGAGAAGGTTTATTAAAAACGCCTGAACGTGTTGCCAAAGCTTTGCAATATTTAACGCATGGTTATGATTTAGATGCTTCTGAAATTTTAAAATCGGCGATGTTTAAAGAGGATTACAGCCAAATGGTTAT
>JACMNZ010000415.1 GCA_014378285.1 Pseudopedobacter sp. | reverse complement strand
TTCAATTTTATTCTAAAAACAAAGAAAGGCGCCCTTTAGAGGCACCTTCTTTCCTATTCTCTAATTATTAAGAGAATTATTTTTTTAGCCCTATTTCCCTTAAACGTTCATCAAGGTATTCTCCGGCTGTAATATCAGCGTAAGCTTTTGGATGTTGTGCATCAATACAAGAATCTAAGGAAGATAAATCCATACTAGATTTTGGATGCAAGAAAAAAGGAACAGAATAACGTGAATTTTTCATCAATTCCCTCGGCGGATTAACCACTCTATGCGTAGTAGAACGCAATTTATTATTGGTTAAACGTTGCAACATATCGCCAACATTTACCACAATATCTTCGCCGTGGGCTTTAATTGCAAACCACTCTCCATGTTGTGTTAAAACTTCTAAACCATCGGCGCTGGCACCAATCAATAAAGTGATTAAGTTAATATCTTCATGGGCACCTGCCCTAACCGCATCGGCTGGTAAAGCGTCTGGATTTTCTATCGGGAAATAATGAATTCCTCTTAAAATAGAATTTCCATTATGCACTTTATCTTCAAAATAATTTTCTGACAAACCTAAATAAACCGATATAGCATTTAAAATTTGTTTTCCTGCTTTTTCTAATTTTTGATAAACCTCTTTGGTTACCTCATTAAAATCTGGGTATTCCTCTACTTTAACATTTTCAGGATATTCATCCTTTATCGCATCACCGTCTTCAACATATTGCCCAGTTTGCCAAAATTCTTTCAAATCTGGTGTTTTAGAATCCTTTGCCTTTTCTCTCCCTTTAGAAGTGTAACCACGCTGGCCAGCCAGTTCTACCTTTTCGTATCTTAGCTTATCTGCCTCTGGTAAAGTAAAAAAGTTTTGTACCTGGTTATATAACTTATTTATTAAATTGGCATCTAACCCATGATTGGTAATGGTAACAAATCCGGTATCGTTAAAGGCGTTTCCAATATCATTAGAAAACTTTTCTTTTTGCGCTGGCGTACCATTTAAATAATCGTTTAAATCTAAACGAGGAATATTTACATTTGAAGACATATCAACATTTTTAACAAATATAAATGTAACCTATTTTTGTTAACAAGTCAAAACCCTTTTTCATAGTGATATATTAACTATTTGATTGTTAATTAATTGGGTTATTAACAATATTTTGCTGATTTAGGGATAAAGACGACATCTTTTTTTTATTTTAACAGCCTAAAACTTGTAAAAAAAGATATCCTCCAGCTAACAGACCTTTTAAATGCTCAAAACCATTATATTTGAAATTATAAAAAAGGTGATGGTGTGCCACCTATTTTAAACCGCCCTCAAGTATAATATTTTGAGGTATGATGACACCTACATATAAATCTTATTTTTTATTTGTGGGTATGTTTCGAAGAATTATTCAATTAGAACACTATTCTATTCTTAAATATTTAATTAAGTGGCTGTTTCTTTCTTTGCCATTGGGCATAGCAACAGGGAGTATAGTTGCATTTTTTTTATGGCTGTTAAACTTTTCCATAGCCTTTAGGTTTTCACATTCTTATCTTCTATATTTTTTACCTTTTGCTGGGATAGCCATCCATTTTATGTACAAAGCTTGGGGCAAATCGTCAGAAAAAGGGAATAATTTAATTATGGATGAAATTCACGAACCTGGTGGTGGCATACCTCCGCAAATGGGCCCGTTGGTTTTGCTTACCACCGTAATCACACACTTATTTGGTGGTTCGGCGGGAAGGGAAGGTACAGCAGTACAAATAGGAGGAAGTATTGCACAACTTTTTGCAAAATGGTTTAACCTTTCTGAGCGTGATGTTAAAGTTTTATTAATGGCAGGAATTGCGTCGGGTTTTGGTTCGGTTTTCGGGACGCCTTTAACTGGGGCAATATTCGCCATCGAAGTAATCACATTAGGCAAATTGAAATACAATGCCATTATTCCTTGTCTTTTTGCAAGTATTATTGGTGATATTACAGTGGATGCGTGGCAAATAAAACATACAGGTTATCACATAGACCATCTTCAAAATAACAGCTTTTTCTTTTCGGGATATTTGAATTGGGATTTATTGCTGATGATCAAAATAATGCTTGCGGCCATTGCTTTTGGTTTGGCGAGTTATGTTTTTTCTGAAATGGCGCATAACATCAAAAAATTGTTTTTAAGACTTATAAAATTTACATGGCTAATTCCTTTTAGTGGAGGAGTTATTATTATACTATTAACTTTTTTGGTAGGCAAGCCCGATTATTTAAGTTTAGGTGTAAACCCAGAATATCCTGGTAGCATAACTATTATTTCTTCTTTTACAAACGGAGGTGCGGATGCTTTAAGTTGGCTTTGGAAAACTGTTTTTACGGCCGTTACTTTAGGGACAGGTTTTAAGGGCGGCGAAGTAACTCCTTTATTTTATATTGGATCTACATTGGGCAATTCTTTGGCTGTTTTAATGGATGCGCCCATCAGTTTATTTGCTGCTTTAGGATTTATTGCAGTTTTTGCAGGCGCAACAAATACACCTTTAGCTTGTACCATAATGGGTGTTGAGCTTTTTGGAGGGGAATATATTTTATATTTTGCTTTGGCTTGTTTTATAGCTTACTTTTTTAGCGGACATACAGGGATTTACACCTCGCAAAGAATTGGAATTCCTAAAAATTTGGATAGTAAATATAAAAACGAGGCAACCATTAAAGATATGCAGGAAAAGCGAAATGGATATTTGGCGGTGAAGTTTAGAAAGTATCGCTTTTAGTTTGTAATGAAACTTCTTAATTCATATACAGTCCATTAATTAATTTCACAAATAATCTTGTAATATTCTGTTATATAATTATTTAGCTTTTAGCCTTTATATAAGTTGCGTTAACGACTGAAACGACATCCTTTTTTTACTTTTTTCCATGAGGCAAATTGAAAAAAAAGATACAGTGTAAGGCGTGTTAAAACGCTCAAATAAAATAAGATTAAATCATATTACTATTGGTATTAGATTCTATGTAAGGGATTTCGCCTTTGCCAGATGGCTTGGTTTTATAATCTGTTAATGCCCAAACTACAAAAACCGCAATGGCAATGCTAATGTAAAAGTTTCTTGATGCATCACCGTCAATTCCTCCCAAATAAAACGCCAGCCCAACTAAAACTATAGAAACCACTAACTCTACCTTTCCGTGGATTTTAAAAGGAATAAATCTTACTACGCCGTATTCATAATTGGTACAGATAGTTAAAGCGAAATGAATACCTGCTAAAATATAAGTAACTGAAGAGGTTGCTTTTTCTAGATGAAAAACACTTGGTGCAACCAACAAAAAGATTACTACTAAATAATCTATAATGCCATGTAGTTTTGAATTTATCATAATCGTGTTTCTAGTTTATGTTAATTTTAAATATCCATGAGTTAAATCTAATGTTTTATTAGCGATTATGCGTTTAAATTTAGCCTAACACTTTTGTTATTATTTCTTTATCCAAAAGTTTTACCAAAAGTCTTTCCTCTTTTGTAAGTGCATGTGTTGCAGAATCTTTTACTTTATATTTATGAATGTTTCCTGTTTGATAAGAGTTGATTACTGAAGGATGCACATAATACTTTTTACAAACCGACCGAGTATTACCCAATTTTTTAGCCACATCATCAATCACTTTAACAATATTCTTTTTCGATTCGCTCTCTTTATCTGCCTTGCCCAGTTCTTTAAACGCACAAACTGCTTGAACGCTACCTGCCCAAGTCCTAAAATCTTTTGCTGTATATTCCTCGCCACTAATTTCTTTTAAGTAATGGTTTACGTCTCCAGAACCTATAGAATGATGTTTTCCATCAATATCATAAAACTGAAATAGCTCTTTACCAGGAATATCTTGACATTTTTTTATAAGGTTTGCAAGTTTTTTGCTTTTCAATTCAATATCGTGATAAACACCTTTTTTACCTTTAAATGCAAACTTCACTTGATCACCTTTAAATTTTACATGCCTATCATTTAAGGTACTTAAACCAAAAGAGCCATATAATTTACTGTAAGATTCATTCCCGATACGGATATGTGTAAGCTCAATTAAACGTACTACCAAGGCTAAAACCTTTTCAAACGGCAAACCTTTTCTATTTAAATCCTTATCAACTTGTTTTCTAATGGAAGGAAGGCAATTGGCAAAATTTCGCATCCTATAAAATTTTGCTTGATTACGGATGTTATTCCAATCGGCGTGGTAGCGATATTGCTTACGCTCTTTTACATCATAACCTGTAAATTGCAAATGGTTATTTGGATAGGGAGAAATCCAAACATCTTGATAAGCAGGAGGGATTACTAGATTTTTAAAGCGTTCTAAAAGTTCTTTATCTTTTATTTTTTCGCCGTTGAAATCCTCATAATAAAAATCACTTCCTGATTTTTTTCTATAAAATCCTTTGGTTCTGTCTTCTATGTATTTAAGCCCCGCTGCTTTAGCTGTAACTTTTTTATCACTACCAATTTTCTGTAGTTTGGCTTCTAATCTGTTCATATTTAGTAGATAAATGCTTTGCTCGATAGGCAATTACACTTAAATCTAAAATCAGACCAAAATTAATGTTATGACATTTATTTTATTGGTTTAGTAAAAACCTGATGATTGACTGTTCGCCAACCTTTACGATTTTAGAAGTTGCTTTATTTATTGTTGTTGTAGTGGTTAATTGATCATCTGCTTTAATTTCAGTATTCTTAAAAGTTATTGATAAACCAATAAACATGATTACTGGAATAATCATCATTAAAAATGGAGAGGTTATGTTTGATAATTTTTTCATCGTCTGTTTGTTTTGATGATCAAATATTCAACTTATTTTGAGGGCTGTAAAATTTATTAGACCAATTGCAAATATCAATAGACCAACAGCGCTTTAAACCGATGAGCTAATTTTTAGACTTTTTTTAGTGTTGGTAGATAAAAATTAGGCGTTGGTCTATATTTGTGTAATTAAAATTATCTTTTATTACTTTTATTTATGGGCCGGTTACAAAAGTTTATGCTTCATATTATGGTGTGGTTGTTTTTAATCACGCTATTTACGTTTGTAGCAACAGGCGGTTTTGAAAGCAGTAGAGGTGTTTATATCCTTTTTATAGGCTTGTCTTTATTAAACATCGCTATTTTTTACCTCAACCTTTATTTTTTAATTCCGCTTACGCTTGATAAAAGAAAATTCTTTTTATGGATGTTAGGCTGTTTGGCAATTGTGATAGCTTTTTTGGCTATTAAATATGGATTTACCTTTTACATTTATAAGATAAGCGGCTTAAAGATGATGACAAATACCAAGGAAATGTCTTTTTCTGAGCCAGAAAGATTATTGCTGAGTACTTTTATCACCAATGGTTTTTTCATTTTTTTAAGTACCGTTTATAAATTCACTATCGACTGGTTTTTTAATGAAAGAGAAAAAACCGAGTTAGAAAGACAACGACTAACTGCAGAATTGGCTTTTTTAAAATCTCAGATTAATCCTCATTTTTTATTCAATTCTTTAAATAATATCTATTCTTTGGCTTATCAAAAATCTGAAGCAACGCCAGATGCCATTCTTAAACTTTCTGAAATTATGCGCTATATGCTTTATGAAAGTAATGATAACCGTGTAGCATTAGAAAAAGAGATAACCTATTTGCAAAGTTTTATAGAGTTGCAAAAGTTGCGTTTTAAAGGGAAAGCTCATGTAATTTTAGAAGTAGAAGGGCAAATTCAAAACCAAAACATTGTGCCGTTAATTTTAATCTCTTTTGTAGAAAATGCTTTTAAACATGGTTTAGCAACCAATAAAGACCACCCTATCGTTATCAACATTTCTGTTTTTGAAGATAATTTATTGTTTACGATAAAGAATAAAAAAAACGAGCAAAATAAAGATCAAACCGGCGGAATTGGGATGGTTAACGTGGTTAGACGTTTAGATTTAACCTATCCCGAAAAATATAAATTAAGTGTAGAAAACCGTGAACATGAATATTTTTCTGAATTATATCTAAATTTATAGCATGATCAATTGCCTTATAGTAGATGACGAGCCTTTAGCTATTGACATTATAGAAGACTATATTTCTAAAATCCCGTTTCTTACACTTTATAAAAGTTTCCAAAACCCAATTGATGCACTTTCTGTTGTGCAAGAAGGTAAAATTGATTTGGTGTTTTTAGATGTCCAAATGCCAGAATTAACAGGTATCCAGTTTTTAAAAATCGCAAACGGGAAGTGCAAAGTGATTTTAACAACCGCTTATCCGGAATATGCTTTAGATGGCTATGAACATAATGTAGTTGATTATTTATTGAAGCCTATAGCTTTTGATAGGTTTTATAAAGCTGCCCAAAAAGCGAACGAATTGATCTGTAATGTTGCTCCTCAAGTTGTGGCTTCTGTAGTAGAATCCAATACGTTTGTCCACAATTTTATTTTTGTTAAAACAGAATATAAAATCCAAAAAATATATTTAGACGATATCCTTTTTATTGAAGGTTTAAAAGATTATATCTCCATTTACACTAAAAAAGAACGTATTATCACCTTACAAAGCATGAAAAAGATCGATGAGGTTTTGCCGAATCATCTTTTTGTGAGGGTACATAAATCTTATATTGTTGCCCTAGATAAAATTGAAAGTATAGAACGAAGCCGAATTATGATTAACGATAAAATAATCCCGATTGGCGATACGTATAGAGAATATTTTTTTAAGCTGATTGAAGATAAAAACGTTTAGCTTTTTTACCGCTAAACAAAAAAAGCCATCCCGAAAAAAATCGGGATGGCTTTTTTATTATAATTAATCTTTCTATTATTTTCCTCTTGGTGTTTCCAATAATTTAAAGAACTGATCTAATTGAGGCAAAATTACAATTCTAGTTCTTCTGTTTGCTGCTTTACCTTCTACAGTAGCATTAGAAGTTACCGGTACATACTCGCCTCTACCTGCTGCAGTCATTTTAGCGGCGGGAATATTGTATTGGTCTTGCAAAATCCTCACTACAGAAGTAGCTCTTTTCACACTTAAATCCCAATTATCAACCAATGTACCGTTAGATTTGTAAGGAACATTATCAGTATGTCCTTCTACCATAAATTCAATATCTGGTTGGTTCAATAACACTTTTGCTACTTTTCCTAAAACGTTTTTTGCGCCTTCGTTAACTTCATAACTTCCGCTTTTAAATAAAAGTTTATCAGAAATATCAATGTAAACAACTCCTTTATCTACTTTAATATTGATGTCTTTATCATTTAAATTTCCAATGGCTCCTTTTAAGTTCATCACCAAAGCCATATTTAATGAATCTTTTCTTGCTATAGCCGATTGCAAATTCATTATATAACCGTCTTTAGCCCCAATGTTATCTAAAGATTTATTAATGCTTTCTGCTTGTTTACCTGATATAACCGATAAATCTTTTAACTGATTTACCATTTGATTATTATTGGTTTTTATATTGGATAATTGGTCGTTCAGGTTTTTGATTTTCATCTCATAATCAGAACTGCTACTTTTACTAGCATTTTCGCAAGCCAAAAGCTGATTTTGAAGGTCTCTATAAAGACTGTCTAATCTTTTGTTATCTACTTGCGCCTCTCTTAATTTTCTTGGTGCCGAGCATGATGCCATAATTAAGGCAACTCCGGCAATTGCTACTATCGATTTAATTTTCATAATTAATAAATTTTATAGTCAATAAACTAAACACCTATAAGCAATTACTGTGCAAAAGAAATTTATCTTCGTAAAAGTTATTAAACGCTATTTTACTGCCCTAATTTTTAAACTATTATATTTTTTTTTATTACTCATCGTTAAAACAATACATTTCCATTTTTAAAATATCAATTGCTTTATTAAGTTTATGATTTATAAATGAATAACGGCTACCAACAACTCTTAAAAAAAATAGATGATTTTATCAGGAAATATTACCTGAATAAAATAGTGCGTGGAATAATTTGGCAATCTGGGATTTTTATAGCTTTTTACTTATTCATTATAACCTCAGAATATTATGGTTATTTCGGTACAAACACAAGAACTTCCTTATTCTATATTTTTGTGTTTTCTCAAGTTATTCTTGTTTGGTTCTTAATTGTAAGGCATCTTGTTAATTATCTAAATTTAGGGAAGGCCATAAACCATGAAAAAGCATCCGCTATAATTGGCCAACATTTCCCAAGTATCAGCGATAAGCTAATTAATACTTTACAGCTTAAGAAACAATTGGAAGATAATCTAGAACAAAATAGTTTGATTGAAGCCAGTATTGATCAAAGAATTGCTTCATTTAAGCCTATTCCATTTGTTTCAGCAGTTAATATCAGGGATAATAAAAAATACCTAAGATATGCATTAGTTCCTTTAGCAACCGTAATAGTTATTGCTTTTGCAGCGCCTTCCATTTTAACCGAAGGAACTAAAAGGATTATTCATTACAATACTTTTTATAAAAAGAAAGCCCCTTTCAATTTTAATATCACCAATAAAAGTTTAGAGGTTGTACAGGGCGATGATTTAAATCTCTATGTCAAAATTAGCGGAGAGCAAATTCCTCAGGATATTTATTTAGAAGACGGAGTGAATACTTTTAAGCTCGACAAAAAAGACATCATCAATTTCAATTATCAGTTTAAAAACCTCCAACACAATAAAAAATTTAGATTGGTTGCAGGAGAGTTTTCTTCCGAAGAATTCGATATCATCGTTAAAAAGAAACCCGTTTTGATAAATTATCAGGCACAGCTTTTTTATCCTAGCTACTTAAATAAGGCATCCGAAACTATACAAAACCCTGGCGATTTAACTTTGCCAATTGGCACTATCGTAAAATGGAATTTCAATACAGAAAACGTTTCTTCAATAGGATTTAGAACATTGAACAAAAACATCAGCCTCATCCAAAATCAAGAAAATAAATTTTCTTATCAAACTAAAGTATTACAGAACGGTATATATAGTATCGTTTTAAAAAACAATGATATTAAAGCAAAAGATTCTATAAGCTATCAGCTAAATATTATTTCAGATGCTTATCCAAAAATAGAGGTTGCTCAAAAATTAGATTCTACTAATTTAAACGTGGTTTATTTTATTGGCAAAGCCGATGATGACCACGGGTTAACTAGTTTATATTTCCATTACCAAATTTTAAAATCTGATGATGAGAATAGAAAAGGGAAGTTATTTAACGTTCCTGTGAAGTTTGATAACGCATCTACCAAAGCTAATTTTTTTTATTTATGGCCTTTAAAAGCGATAGGGGTTTTGCCTGGCGAAGAAATAACTTATTATTTTGATGTTGCAGATAATGATGGTGTATTTGGCCCTAAGCATACCAAATCCGCTACCGCTATTTATAAACTAGCTTCAAAAGAAGAAAGCATTAAAAAGATGGAAGAAACGTCTCAAGCCATCAAACAAAAGATGCAATCTGCAATTAAACAAGCAGAAAATATTCAGAAGGAAACAAAAAAACTTAATCAAGATTTAATTGAGCAAAAGTCTATTGGTTATGAGCAAAAAAAGCAGATAGAAAATTTAATTGATAAGCAAAAAAAGTTAGAAGAAGCGATCAAAGACATTCAAAAAGACAGCAAACAAAATTTATTAGACAGAGCAGAAATAAAACCAGATCAACAAAAACTTTTAGAGAAACAAAAGCAAATTCAAGACTTATTCGATAATGTTTTAGATGATAAAACCAAAAAACTTTTAGAAAACCTTCAAAAGCTAATGGAGCAGAATCAAAAAGAGCTTACCCAAGATCAATTGCAAAAAATGCAAATGGATAATAAATCTTTAGAAAAAGAATTAGATAGAATTTTAGAGCTGTATAAAAAGCTAGAGGTAGAACAAAAATTAAGCGATGCAGTTGATAGATTAAACAATATTGCTAAAAAACAAGATGATTTAAGTAAAGAAACTTTTAATAAAAACAACAATAAAGAAAATTTTGATAAGCAAAAAAACATAGAAAAAGAATTTAATATATTAAAAAAGAATTTAGATAATCTTGATGAAAAGAATCAACAATTAGATCAACCCGCAGATTTTAAAAACCCTGAAGAAGAACAAAAAGCAATTGATAAGGATTTAGATGCCGCCGAAAAGAATTTAGAAAATAATAAAAGTCAAAAGGCATCAGAATCTCAAAAATCTGCCGCACAAAAAATGCAAGAGCTGTCTAAAAAGCTAGACCAAATGCAAGGAGGCGGGGAAGAAGAAGATAATAAGGTTAATGAAAAAGAATTACGTCAAATTTTACAGAATCTCCTAAAAACTTCTTTTGATCAAGAAAAAGTAATGGTAGATTTAAAAAACATAAATCCAGACGACCCTAATTTTGTAAAACTCGCACAAAAGCAACGAGAAATAAAAGATAATTTAAAAACTGTTGAAGATAGTTTATACAGTTTAAGTAAAAAAGTTCCTCAAATTGCCAGTACTGTAAATAAAGAAATCAGCACTATAAATCAACAAATAACAGAAGGACTTGATAAACTAACCGATAGAAAAATTGACGAAGCCAATAGAAATCAACAATTTGCTTTAACATCCATTAATAATTTGGCGTTAATGTTGAGTGAAGCATTGCAGCAATTGCAAAATGCAATGAAAAATGCAAAAGCAGGAGGTAAAGGAAAATCAAAACCAAGTTTGTCTCAACTGAATGAAATGCAAAAGCAGTTGAACAAAAACATGCAGAAAGCAAAAGAGCAAATGCAACAACAAGGTATGCAATTAGGCCAATCTAAAAACAAACAAATGAGCGAGCAAATGGCAAAAATGGCTCAGCAACAACAGATGATTAGGCAGGCATTACAAGAAATAAATAATAATTTAAACAAAGATGGGCAAGGTAAACTCGGAAATTTAGAAAAAACCATTAAGCAAATGGAACAAACCGAGACAGAACTCGTAAACAAAAAAATAACACAAGAAGCCCTTTTGCGTCAGCAAGAAATTCAAAGCCGATTATTAGAAGCTGATAAAGCTGAAAAGGAAAGAGAACAAGATGACAAAAGAGAGAGTAAAGAAGGTAAAAATTTTACGCCAAATTACAATTTGATTTTACAAGAATATCAAAAACAAAAAGCTAAAGAGGTAGAGCAAATAAAAACTGTGCCTCCAGCATTAAATTATTTTTATAAATCAAAAATAAGTGAGTACTTTAAAAAATTAAATATTGGGGAATAAAATATGAATAATTTAACTGAAACTATGGACGGATTATATTCTCTACAATTACAATCTAACAACCAAAGCGTTGCCATAATGGAGAATTTTGTCGATGATTTAGTGAAACAGCTAAACATTGGCGATGATGTCTATGCAAACTTAATGACATGTTTAAATGAAGCAATTACCAATGCCATTTATCATGGTAATAAACAAGACCCAGATAAGAAAGTATTTGTTAACCTAGAAGTAGTCAATAATAAAAGATTAGTGTTCACAATTGCTGATGAAGGCAATGGTTTCGATTTTACAAGCATTCCCGACCCTACCAATTTAGAAAATTTAGAAAAATTGACTGGTCGTGGTGTTTACATCATGAAAAGATTAGCCGATCAATGTATTTTTAACAGCAAAGGAAATGAAGTAGAATTGCACTTTAAATATTAATGAAAAAAGTTCCGATATACTTTTTTAATGAGGAAACAAACTTTAAGTTAAAGCAACTTAATCAAACAAGAACATGGATAAAAAATACAATAGAGTCTGAAAGCTATAGTTTAAAAAGCATAAACTTTATTTTATGTTCAGACCAATATCTCTTAAACATAAACCAACAATACCTCAACCACGATACCTATACAGACATTATCACCTTCGATAACTCAGAAATAAATAAACATATACAAAGCGACATATTTATAAGCATAGAACGTATTAAAGAGAATTCTAAAGCTTATAAAGTCACAATCGATACTGAATTACATCGTATCATGATACATGGCATCCTCCATTTGTTAGGTTACAAAGACAAATCTACAAAAGATAAAAAGTTGATGACAATCAAAGAAAACGAATATTTGGCAAAACGAAACCCCTCAATTACTTAAAAGCTTATAATTACGTCATAAGTACATGGAAAAAATTTCATAATATCCAATTATATTAATCTTGGGCGTTTAACAGAATTCTGGCCTATTTTATCCAATCCGAATTTGAAAATGCTTTTGGCTTTTCTGCCATGTTTCTTTATGATTACCTAACCATATTTGTAAAGCTTCTTGAAATTAGTTGCAAAAAATAGTTTATAAGACACAAAAAATCCACATCTTATTAAAGATGTGGATTTTATAATTCTTATTATCTTATTTAAATTATCTTATAGATTTTGCACTTACCAACACACCATTACTATCAAATAAAATTGCGTATTTAGTTAAGTTAGCATCTATAATTACTAAATATCCTCTTACTACACCTTTTTCTGATGATGAAAAAGCCTTTTTAAATACATAATTTGGAAAAGTTGTATTCAATAAACTTAAGATATTTACAGGAAGCGCACCCTGCTGTATTTCTTTATCTTGACCAGCGTGACTTGGAATGGGATTTCTACCAATAAACATTCCGTCTAATTTAAAAGCGTTGGCAAAAAAGGTTATATTTTTACTTACTAGTACAATACTTAAGTCCTTATTTATCCAAGCTCCTTTTAAAGTATCTTTTGGATAATTGGTACTCATGTAAGATTTAATAATTGCAGGCAAAGAAGTAATTGCTAAACTGTCTCTTTGTTTACCATCTCTATTATCAAAACATCCACCGTCATGATGATCACGATTTTTTTTCATATCGTTACCTTCCCTAATTTCTAGAACTTTAACAAAAGTTCCGTCTGCGGCAAATTTGATTGCTACAGGCTTTCCATTAAAATGGATCCCAACTACATAACTATTGATAGTAGAATTTCCCTTTAAAGTGGTGCTAAAAGCTTTGATAAATGTATATCCAGCATAATTTGTATTTAGATAACTGGTAATACTTACTGACAAAGCAGCCGCTTTTACTTCGGTTCTTTTATGATCTTTTTGGCAAGCATCAATTGCATAGAGAGAATCTTTTGGAGGGTTTAGGTTTCCCGTTACGCTTTCTGTACTTGCAACGGCAACGGCTCCGTTTTCCAAAAGAGCATTATCAAAATTATCAATATTGTCAGCTTTATTACAAGCTGTAAAAGCTAAAGCCACAAAGGCTAAAAAGATGAAGTTTTTTTTAATTATGGCTTTCATATTCATTAAAGATTATAAGTTTATAATAGTTGCCAACTTACTGCTGGTTAAATCATAACCGTTTAACTTAGGTTGTACCCTACTTTTTTATAAAGAAAGATTTAAATATAAAGTGGGAGTAAAAGGAACCGCCTGGTTGTAGATATTTAATGTGCCCGTTTGCTCTGTAGGGATTCTTTCTAAATTATTGATTTTAAGATTTTGCGTATTAAATAAATTAAGAATAGATATCCCAGTTTCTAAACCGT
>JACMNZ010000414.1 GCA_014378285.1 Pseudopedobacter sp. | reverse complement strand
GGATTTGGGACAATTGCGAAACATTGCCTGATGCAGAAACAGAGTTACAAGGAAAGGCAATTCATTTTTAAGTTTAATAAACCGGGCCCCGCAAGGCATTTGTAGCTTTTGCGAAAATGACTTAAGAGTATAGCAAAGCACTGGACTATCGAAAGTTTATTGCAATCACTTTGTTTTTCAATTCTTTTCAAATATTTAGGCAAAAGAATCAATTATCCCAATTATCAGATCTAAACGGTTCCATGGGTAAAGCACTAGCATTTTCCAAATTCGTAATTGGATAATTTGTAAATGCATAACGTACGGCGGCAATTGGAAGAGAAATTCCTGTTGGAACCGATAAAATTATTTTATCTCCACTTATTGTTGCCGTGGCATTCATAAAAATCTTATCAGAGCCTGCCATAAAAAAGAATTGTTTAATTGGCTGATTTCCAATAGTTTTTAAACCATTAGCGGTATTGTTTATAAAATTAATGGTTACTGTATTGCCGTTTTGTGTGAAAGAGCTAAATCTTGGTCCTTCTGATGTTACAGATTTTGAGTAAGTTTTATCAAGCGCTAAATATGCTAAACGTTCTCCAACTTGTTTTTTGTATTTAGGATGATGATTTTCTTTATCACCAACATCCATTGTAACAACCATTCCGGTTTTGTTTACCTCATTACGAATATTTTGCTGAGCTTCTCTAAATTTTGCCAAGTAATTTAAACTGGGATCATTGGTTACGCCATCATCAAACGGAGTGATCTGAACATAATAAAAAGGTAAATCTAATTGAGCAAATTTTGACCTCCATCCTTTTATCAACGCACTATTTAATTTAGTGTAATCATTAACTGGATACATCCTTTGATTGTTTTCGCCTTGGTACCAGATAAATCCTTTAACAGATAATTTGGTTAAGGGAGCAATCATGCCATTGTATAACATTGAACTCTGATTTGAACCAACATAATTATTTAAAAAATTCTGAGAAAAAGCTTCATTATTTGTCCAAGTTTCACACCAACTTCCATTTACACCAGAAACTATTATTCCTATTGGGACATTAAGTTCTACATTAAGCTTTCTGGCGAAGAAATATGCTGTTGCACTTAAGCTTGGAACGCTAGAAGGTGAACAAGTAATCCATTTAGATGTGAGGTTAAAATCAATCAAAGGGTTTTGTTGATAATCTTCTTTAATAGTTAGTGATCTTATTTTTGGATAATTAGCATTAGTAATTTCATCAGAAAAATTCTCGACTCCACTAAAAGATGGAGCTAAAGGTCCTACTGGCATTACCATATTTGATTGTCCGGAGCATATCCACACATCACCAATCAAAATATTATCTAATTCTATATTTGGAGTTTCCTCTTCGGGTTTTGATATTATAATACTTTGTGGGGTTAAATTGACAGAGGCAGAAGGAATTTCGATTTCCCAAAAGCCACTCAAAAGAGTTTTAGTGATAAATGCATTACTACTCCAAGAAGTAGTTACTTTAACTAAAGTATTAGCTGTTGCATTTCCCATAATCTTAATTGGTTTATCCCTTTGGATAACCATATTGCTTTGTAAAACACTTGAAACTAAAAAGTTTTTATCTATTAATTTACTTGTCTTCACATTATCATCAGACACTAAATCTGAGTTTTTTTTACAGCTCGAAAAAAATACGATGAGTAAAAAAAATAGATGAACAATAATTGTATACCTTTTCATAAAAAAGAAATTGTCATCTATTAATTTATTTTGAAATTTATTTATATCAAGTGAAAGTTTAAAGCTAATATAAAATTCAATTTAAATGGAGTTTAGATTTGTTTTAAAAAAGCTCTAAGTTTTTATAATTAGAAATAAACTTGATTACGTTATCAATAATGTGAAACTCTTCAGGAGTATGCAATGTGGTTAAAGCTATTGCTTGCATTCCAGCATTTTTTGCTGCCTCCACTCCTTTTGGAGCATCTTCAAAAACCAAACATTTGCTGTATTCTACCCCTAAAATATCAGCTCCTTTAGTAAAAGTCTCGGGGTCTGGTTTACTTAGCGTCACGTCATCAGCACTTACAATCACTGGAAAATATTTTCTTAAATTAAGATTATCGAGAATGAAATCGATATTAAAAGGAATAGCTGCAGAACCTATTGCCATTTTGATTCCTGCTTTGTAGGCTTTTTCAAGAAATTCGCCCAAACCTTCAATTAGTTTTAAATGCGGTTTAAAAGCAGCTTGATATCTAAGTTCCTTCTCCATAGAAAATTCATCCATTTGTTGATGGGTAAAATGTCCTTTGCCAAAAACCCTTTCTAATAATTCCTGATTTTTGCCGTACATCTGCAAAACGGTTTGATCATAAGTAATATCGGATTTTAAATCTTTGGTCAATATTTCATGCCAAGCTCTAGCATGAAAGTGCATATCATCTATAATGGTACCGTTAAGGTCGAAAAGGTAGGCTTCAAATTTTGTATTCATAATGCTAAAATAGCAATCCTAATTTATGTCAATGAAATTTTATTTTGATGACGATTATTAGTGCGAAAATCTTATTTTTGCAACCCATTCATAAACGGAGAGATGTCAGAGTGGTCGAATGAGCCAGCTTGGAAAGCTGGTGTACTGGCAACGGTACCGAGGGTTCGAATCCCTCTTTCTCCGCAGAT
>JACMNZ010000413.1 GCA_014378285.1 Pseudopedobacter sp. | reverse complement strand
AGGATGTTTATCACTGATATAAGCTTGTGGGAACAAGCCGCAAAAGCACATGGTTTATTCTTTAAAGATATAAAACCTGTTACCACGATGGTAGAAGTTAACAAATTGATAGACCCAGATATGTTGATTGAAATGGAAATGACAGCTATTTTATAAAGAGTTATAAGAAGTTTTTTTATAAATCGTTTCAAAACAAAAAACCGATTGAAACTCAATCGGTTTTTTATCTATAAATAGAACTTAAAAAAAGTGCGCTCTACAGGAATCGAACCTGTACCGTAAGAACCGGAATCTTACATTCTATCCATTAAACTAAGAACGCAATATTTAAACGTTAAACCTGAAGTGCATAATATCGCCATCTTCCACAACATAAGTTTTTCCTTCAACTCCTAATTTACCAGCATCTTTACAGGCATTTTCAGATCCTAAAGTTACAAAATCATTGTATTTGATAACCTCTGCTCTGATAAATCCTTTTTCAAGATCAGAGTGGATTACTCCCGCTGCTTGTGGCGCAGTAAAGCCCTTGGTAATTGTCCAGGCTCTTACTTCTTGTACGCCAGCAGTAAAATAAGTATAAAGGTCTAATAAACGATAAGCTGCTCTAATCAATTTTGCAACGCCAGATTCTTTAAGCCCTAAATCATCCAAAAACATCGTTCTTTCCTCATAATCTTCTAATTCAGCAATTTCAGATTCTATTTTTGCAGAGATGATCAACACCTCAGCATCTTCATCTTTTACAGCTTCCTTAACTAAATCTACATATTTATTGCCCGTATTTACAGATTGCTCGTCCACATTACAAACGTAAAGAACAGGCTTAACGGTCAATAAACTTAAATCTTCAATAAATTCTAAATCCTCAGCAGAAATTGGTGCAGTACGGGCAGATTTTCCTTGTTCTAAATGTGCTTTAACTATCGATAAAACTTCAAAGGTTCTCTTTGCATCTTTATCTCCACCAGTCTTCGCCATTTTTTCTACCTTTTGGATACGCTTAGAAACGGTATCCAAATCTTTTAACTGTAATTCTGTATCAATAATTTCTTTATCCCTGATTGGATCTACAGAACCATCCACATGTATCACATTATCATCCTCAAAACATCTTAAAACATGGATAATAGCATTGGTAGCTCTAATATTTCCCAAAAATTGATTACCCAATCCTTCACCCTTAGAAGCACCTTTAACCAAACCGGCTATATCAACAATCTCAATATTATTTGGAACAACTTTTAAAGGTTTTACCAATTCAGAAAGTTTTGTTAAACGATCATCTGGAACGGTAATTACACCAATATTGGGTTCGATGGTACAAAAAGGAAAATTAGCAGCTTGTGCCTTTGCATTTGATAAACAATTGAACAATGTAGATTTCCCAACATTTGGTAATCCTACTATACCACACTGTAAAGCCATATTCTATATAATTTGTGCCGTAGATCACACTACGGAAAATAAATCATTTTAAATTTGAAAAAATGTCTCAAATTTGGCGCAAATATAGGAGATTATTGGTGGTTTTATTAGATTGATTTTGAATAAAATAAAGAATTGATAAAGTGATCAATTTGAATCTTGTTACTGTTATTTGCAAAAAACATTCTTACCTGATGTTTATTTTTAAAATATCGTCCTCTTGGGCTTTAATTATTTTTTTAATGTAATACCCTTCTACTACCAAAATACCACTTTTATTGAGCTTTATAGAAAGCTAATTTCTATTATGATTTCAATTAATGAAATTATAAAAATAATTTTTGTCACACCATCAGAGTACTGTTATAGAAGCTAAATTTTAGATAATCAAGTTTTTTTTTGCACAAAAAAAACTTGATTATCTAAAACAAACAAAATCCTGCAAGCCATAAGATTGCAGGATTATTTGTGTTATAAAACATGACAACATTGCCAAAAAAATTCTGTCAACTTTTTTTGTATCCAACCAACCCGTACAAAAATCAGCAAATACACTAAACCTCCATCGGGTTGCAAACCATACTAATTAATGTTTTCCTTTTCCGTTTCCTCCACCATTTCCATGCTCTTTAACATGACCGTTACCTTGGTTTTGGCTTCTTTTTGAAGAATATATTTTTTTAGCTTGTCCGGGTGGCATCCCATGTGGATGACCTTTAACCTCATAATAACGCGGGTCATTACTGTATCTAATGATCTTTTGATTCTTTACTTTTTTATATTTTGCATACTTAACCCGATCACGATCAAAATTGTTATAAGCGTCTCTTGAATTAATTACCACTTTATAACCCCTGTCTAAATCATATCCCCTATATCTAGACGGTAACGCGTTAGAAAAACTACGTCGCCCATTATTATCCATGTAAATGAATTGCTTTTTAGGCACATAATAGTAGCTTTCAATTTCAGGAAGATAATAATACTCAACGTAATCATGCCCAACTGGTGCCCATAAGGGCTGTGATCCTATATTCGCGTTTATACTCACTTGTGCAGAGGATTGGGTTGATAACAGCCCAACTGCAACAAGAAGAGTCAGAAATATTTTTTTCATGATTGATTCTTTTTAACTTGATAGATAAAAACGCTTACCTATTTATTGTTTTAAAGTGATTATGCCTAAATTGGTATTCTGACCTAAACTTACGTTTACATTTCTAACAGTGCTATCTCGGTAACCTGTTACTGGTGCATATTTAACAGAATAAGTACCAGCTTTAAGACCTCCAACTGTATATTTTCCAGTTAGGGCGTCTGCTACAGTACCAACTGTATCTTGTCCTGCAATAACCAAAACTTCTGGGTGGGCACCTAGAGGCAATACAGTTCCTGATATTAAGCCAGAAGTAGCGATAGTAATTCCTCGTACAACAGGTTTAAGCAAATACTTACCGTTACCCGTAGTTACAATAGATTTAGCAGCATCAAAATCTAACAATAAAGAATAAGTTACGTCTGGCACTAAGCTTGGATTCTCAGTAAGCTTAACTTTCCAGCCAGATGATTGGCCACTTGGCGTGGTAAGAGGTTGTGAAACACCACCTACAACAATAGTATTTCCATTATCATTTAACACCAACCTTATCTCTGTGATATCGCCACTTGGCATGTCTCCAGAAGCAACCAAAATATCAGGCTTACTACTTCCAATTCTAAAATCAAGAATATTAAAAACACTTGATTGGGCAGTAAATTTATAAGGCTTACCGTCAGAGAAAAGAACAATTTCTTTCACACTAAGGTTAATTTGATCAAATGCACCAGGAGCATCGGTCATTCTGATTTGCACTTTGGTTGTTCCTGCTGTGTTGTCTTTTTTACAACTACTCAAAATGGCTAACCCCATCAAGGAAAAGGCAAAACCAGCATACATAATTTTCTTTTTCATAACTCTACATTTAATAATTATTTAACATTTTTATAATTCAAAATTGCATAGCCAATATGAAATGAAAATGAAATTTTCCATTTATTTTACTATAAAATTTCATGTTAATTTCATCTTGCATTATGATATTTGTTATTATTATCTTTAGACGATGAATTACACATACACCATTAGAACATTATTTAAAGCGATTTTGGTTTCATTATTTCCGCTTGCGGGACTGGGGAATGTTTTGCCGGTAAAAATTGTAAATCTTACAGATACGGTTAAGTACCAGAAAAAAAATGATAAAGAAGAAATAAAGAAAGAAGACCCGCAGGATAAACAACAGCCAAATAAGCCACCTATTATAAAAGTACCAAAAGCCCGTAAACAAGAACGGCCACAGGTGGTTATAAAACCTAATATCAAAATAAAACCAATAAAAATAATCAGACCAAATATTAAAAAACCATAAAGCATTTACATGAAATTCAGATTGTTACTGATTTTATCAATGATGGTTGCTATTAAGGTACAAGCGCAACAAGATTCTTTAAAAAAGACAACATTTACCTTAGCAACTATTTATAGCAGTAATATAAGCTACTATGGTCAGGTTACTAATGAAAAACTCCCTTATATATTGGCTAACGCCACAGTTAGGTTTCCTGTGGGAATCTATATTGCAGCAGGATCTTACAAACTTTTCAATTATGGGTCTGGGTTATCCGAAATAGACCTAGGTATAGGATATGATCGTGACTTTAGCGATCGGTTTAACATGGGGATTTCTTATACACGCTCTTTTTTTCCAGTAAACTCTCCATTGCTACAGGCTGCAAATGAAAATAATATAAATTTAGCGATAAATTATAGTTGGAAATGGTTTAAAAGCAACCTTAGTACCAACTACGCTTTTGGTACACAAAATGATATTTTTATCAGTCTAAATAATTCTAAAGAAATTAGTTTAGGGACATTATTCAATGAACAAAATTTGATTTTTATTGAACCAGCAATTGAGCTTACTGCCGGAACCCAACATTTTTATGAAACCTACGTGATAGAAAAAGGAAAGCGTGACCAAGCCAATGGAAAAGGCAAAGGCCTCCAAATCCCGCAAAACCCTGATCGCACCGTAAATACAACATATAATGATATTAACCTGATGTCTTATAACTTTAAAATGCCTCTTAGCTTAAGTCGGAAGAGTTATATTGCTGAGATTAGCTATCAATTATCCGTTTTAGGACCAAAGGCACAAGCAGAGTTAAAACATCAACAATCTTTTTTAGGGCTTGCTTTTTATTATCAGTTTTAATTGACGTATCTATGAAAGTTTTGATTGTTGAAGACGAAAAAACGTTAGCATACGAGATAGATTCTTTTTTGAAAAAGAGCTTTTATCTCTGTGATCTTGCCCACAATGTAAAGTCGGCAAATGAAAAGTTGGGCTTAAACCAGTATGATTTCATTTTGATAGATTTAAGTTTGCCAGATGGAGACGGATTAGAAATTCTTAAAAATGCAAAAAAAAGCCATCCAAATACTGCCTACATCATCATTACGGCAAGAAGTAATTTGAAAGATCGTGTTGCCGGCTTGGATTTGGGCGCTGATGATTATTTGGCTAAACCGTTTTATCTTTTAGAACTACAGTCTAGGATGCAAGCTATCGCTCGCAGAAAATTTGGCATTACCGAGGAACTATTAACTATTGGTCAGTTTAAAATAGATCTTCCAAAAAGATTTGTTTTTTTTGGAGGCCAGAATATAGAACTTTCCCGCAAAGAATTTGATCTATTAAGCTATCTTCTTTTGCATAAAAACCGGGTGTTAACTCGGGCGCAACTTAGTGAACACATTTGGGGAACTTTTGTGAATGATGATTATGACTCTAATTATATTGATGCGCATATAAAAAACATTAGAAAAAAATTGAATGTATGGGCAGCAACTGAATGGTTAGAAACTGTGCGTGGTGTAGGTTACCGAATTAAAAAATCATGAAATTATCTACCAAACTTACACTATTCATTACCAGCTCAAAGCTGGTAGTTGTTTTATTGTTTCTACTGGCATTACCATTTTTAATTAAACAAATTGGCTCAAAATATACCACATATACCTTAAAAAAACAGAAAAAAAAAGTACTTGGCATTATCCAAAAAAAAGGTTTGGATTATTACTTTCAAGGAGATGAGACTTATGGTAGTTACACCATGCTTAAAGAAGAATTTATTGCGCTATCACCCGTTGCATTAAAATTTAAGATGGATACCATTACAAACTCTAAACGGTTGATTGAAAGTGACACGTTAAATTACAGGGTTTTAAGCTATACCTTTAAAAATGGAAACAAAAATTATTTGTTAGAGATTGGTAAGACTACTGAAAACAGTAATCAATATGATAAACCTTTACAACGATTTGCATTATATGTGCTTTTTGCATTGATTGCACTCACCATACTAATTGACCTCACTTTTATCCGTATAATCATCCGACCGTTATCAAAAATCATAAAGACGAGATTAGTAAATAGTAAATTCCCCTTCAAAGTGGAACAAATAAGAATAAGCACAGGCACAACAGATTTTAAATACTTAGATGAGTCTTTAATTCGTTTGATGAGCCAAATTAACGATGCTTTTTACAAAGAAAGAGAGTTCACGTCTAACGCTTCTCATGAGTTGATGACTCCAATAAGTGTGCTCCAGAGCAAAATGGAGAATTTGCTTATTGACGAAAATTTGAGCGAAACATCATCAATTGCGATTGTAGAAATGATGAAAACAGTAAGTAGATTAAAAAATATTACACGGTCTTTATTACTAATATCCAGAATTGAGAACGAGCAATTTATTAAAAAAGAAAATATTAACTTATTTAAGCTATTAACGGAGATCATAGATGAAATTAGTCATCGCTTAGAAGAAAAGCACCTACAAATCCACCTTAAGGTTTCGAAAGAGGCAACATTAGATAACGTAAACAGAGATTTGATATTTCAGTTATTTTTTAACCTTATCCATAACGCGATCAAATTTAATCGTGAAGGAGGAAGTATTACTATCGAAAACAGGAATTTAAACGATGGGACTTACGAGATTATCATAGCCGATACTGGAATTGGGATTCCCGAAGCAGACCTGGCTTTTATTTTCAACCGCTTTGAGAAAACAAACCTGCAAGAAAATATTGGGTTTGGATTAGGGCTCGCTATTGTAAAAAGTATTGTTGTTTATCACGATTTAAAAATTGAGGTCTATTCCGAGATAAATAAGGGCACTACTTTCAAGATTATCTAAAAATAGTCT
>JACMNZ010000072.1 GCA_014378285.1 Pseudopedobacter sp. | reverse complement strand
CCCTGAGGGCTGTTGCTATCGCAACACATTTCCAATCCCTAACCCAACCTATAATATGGGTTCTTATTTAATTATGATTTAAGCCTTTTAATTTCCTGTAATCTCCATTAGGTAATTAAATAAGTTAGTATCAGTACTTACGTATAGTTTTTTTCTTAAACGGTACCTACTCACCTCAACGGCTCTTACGGTAACACTCATTAATTGTGCAATCTCTTTAGAGGTTAGGTTCATCTTTAAATAGGCGCAAAGTTTTAGGTCGTTTGCGCTCAACGAGGGTATTTGTTCCTTCAATTTGGATAAAAAGTTTGCGTGTACATGATCAAAATGAACAGAAAAATGTTCCCAATCACTATCTGCCCTTTCGGCATGTTTTATTAGGCTAAGTATTTTCCTAAACTCTTCTGGACTTTCTTCTATATTTTCTGTTTTAACAATAGGCAATAATTCTTCTTTTATTTTTAAAATTAATTTCCCTCTCTGCATTAGATGCATAGTTGCCGTAGCAAGTTCTTTATTTTTAAAATTAACATCCGCCTCTAGCTTATCATTACGCAGCTTAACAATTTCTTTTTCGTTAAGCTCAATTTCTAACAAATGTGTTTTTCTTAAATAATCTTGTTCTTTTAAATGTTTACGCTTCTGTCTTTGTATAAGTAGGTAAATGAAGAAACAAATTATAAAAAAGCATAAAAGATAGAATATCCATGTTTGGTACCATGCTGGGGCAATTGAAAATTTATAAGTAACAGCCCCAGATTCACTCCCTAAGTTATTTCTTGCCTTTACACAAAATTCATATTTTCCTGGTGGCAGGTTGGTATAGTCCTTTTCGCTTTTTGCATTCCAGTTAGACCATTTATTATCAAAACCAGAAAGTCTGTAACTAAACTCTATGTTGTTTTGCTGTTCGTATAACGTAGATGAATACTCAAAATGTAAAGAATTAAACTGATGTGCAAGCGAAATTTTTTGATTATCATCTTGTTTTTCACTTACTTGGTTTTTAGACAAAAAATATCCTCCAAATAAAATACTATCCTTTTCTCCTGAAATTTTGACCTGTGTCAAGTTTACGTTTAATGGCTTTATATTTTTAACATAGTTGAGATAATTTATATGAATCAACCCTTTGTTTGCCCCTATAAATACATTTTGCTGATCATAAGGATATATGTTTTCAAACCCCGCTAACACTTTTGAGGTCAGTTCTGAAAAATATATAATACTAAAATCTTTGCCTTTTTCTTTTCTTTTGAAATCTACTACGCCAACATGTTTGTTACTAACAAACCAAATGTTACCATATTGGTCTTCTTTTAAATATTGAATATTCATATCGCCAAAAATTGGCTTAAATATTTTTGATGATACAAATTTTTGGGTTTGCTCCTCAAATTCATAAATACCTTTAATTGATGCAACAACAATTCTGTTTTTTATCCTTGCCACATAATTCCCTAAAGAAGATGGTAAACCATTTTTATAGGTAAAAAGCTGCTTTTCTGTAATTTCAGTTTTAGAACTATTTAATTTAAACTTATAAATGCCCCTATATGGATGAGAAGCCCAAATAGCATCTGTACTTGTATCGTATACCAGAAACCGTATTGATTCATTGATATTAGGAATTTCTCGTTTATCTAAAAATTGACCGTTTAAACAATTTAAAAAGACCAATCCATTATACGTTCCAGCAACTATTTCTTTACATGGAGAGTAGGCTGAAAGCGGTTCAAACATCCAAGTACCAGGTAATCTATACAATGATTTAACTTTTGAATTTGAAATTTCATACGCTCCTTCCTCATTAGAAACTAATAACTTATGATTAAGAATATTTAAATTCCAAATTTGGCCTTGAATGCTTGGCGTTTCTAAAAAAGGTTGGTTAGAATAGGATATATCTTTATTTTGGAAATTTAGATTAGAATAAAATAATCCATTAGATGTCCCTACGTAAAGTTTATTATCTATAATTTTTGTAGCATAAGAACTAGTTTGCTTCGTTTTATCGGGATAAATATATTTAATGGCATTGTTAAACGCCACAAAATCAATTCCATCATCCAGCCCTAACCATAGATTTTGATTTCTATCTTGAAAAATACATCTTAAATTGTTTTTCTGTAGTCCTTCAGAAGATGTAAGTTTTTGAACAATTCTTCCGCTTTTATTTACAATCAAGCAGCCAGAAGAAACCGTTGCAAATGCATACAATTCCTTACTTATTTTTATTGCATCATAAATTCTATTATCACTAAAAAAAGATTGATCCTCACTTTTTATCTTAGAAACATCGTTGTTATAAATTAAAAAAATTCCGTTTTTTTTAGAGGTCATCAACAAACTGTCTACGCCAAAAGGTAAAACTGCAGTAATAGATGCATTTTCAAATTTATTTGGAAATGCTACACTTTCCCATGTATTGTTTTTAAAAACTAATAATCCTCTAGCAATATCTTGAGCATATATTTGATTGTTTACTATTCCTAGGAATTCCCATGATGCATCGCTTTTAAAAATGCTAAAAACCCCGTTTTTTAGCAGCAGTATTTTAGAATTTGTTCTAAAATAGATTTCATTTTCTAGGATCACTATATCCCAAATATCTTCAAGTTGCCTTTCGCTTTTTGGAATTAGGTTTTTTAATGAATAATATTTTAAAACGCCATTATTGTTAGGGAAAAAATAGCCTATTTCGTCTTGTCCACCTACATATATTTTACCATCTTCATCAATTTTAAAAGACCTAACTACTGTTTTATTTGGGAGCGGAAAAATATTCCAATATTTTCCGTTGTAAGTTATTAATCCCTCATTATTAGCAAAATACATTACCTTACTTTTATCTTGACCTATTTCCCAGTTCTGGGTGCCTCCTTTGTAATCAACAGAGCTAAAGTTTTTTATTTCAGGTATTCCAATCTGGGCTTGGGCATTACCAATTAAAAATATAATAAAGAAAATAATACTAGTTTGCTTCATTAAAAGAGATTAGGGTCTATAAATTGGTGTCTGATACAATAGTAACAATTTTTGTGTGTTACCTTATCTATACTTTCATAAAAGAATAATATCAAAAATTTGTTTCGATAATTAAATCACCACTTTAAAATAAGATTTATTCTCAATGTAGTAGTAATGTAGTAATAGAACCTCTGTTTTAAGCCCTCTTTCTTTTCTTGTATGGCTAAAATAGTATTTCAATGTTATTTCTTTTTGATTCATAATAATTACTTTTGAATGCAGATTAAATAATCTTTCTAAAGATTACGATTTCAGCTTAACCAATTATTAACCAATAAATTTAATATGAAAAGGAAAATTACACTAGTTTTTCTCCTGTTATCTATTTTTTGTGCTTCACTTCTACAGGCTCAAGAAAAAAGAATTACGGGAAAAGTTACTGATTCTAACGGGATTACCCTTCCGGGTGTCGGCATTAGAATTAAAGGCGTCTCTGGCGGAACACAAACAGATGTTAATGGTAATTATGCCATTATTATTGCAAATCCACAATCTATACTGGTTTTTTCTTATTTAGGTTATATCACTCAAGAAGTTGGGATTGATGCTGGGTCAAGAATCAATGTCTCCCTAACTCAAGACAATAAAAACCTACAAGAAGTAGTAGTAGTTGGTTATGGTACGCAACAAAAAACCAACGTTTCCAGTTCTATTTCTTCTATTTCAGCGGAAGAAATTTCTTCTCGCCCCGTTGCTGATGCTGCTCAAGCTCTGCAAGGAAAAGTAGCCGGCGTTACCATCATCCAGAATTCTGGGGCTCCAGGGGGTACAGGAGGAACGTCTATTAGAATAAGAGGTATTTCTTCGGTTACAGGGACCAATAATCCTTTAATCGTTTTAGACGGATTTCCTTTGCCAGATCAAGGATCTGATAATATCCTGAATTCTTTTAGCCCTAATGAAATTGAATCAATTGATATCCTTAAAGATGCTGCAGCAGCTTCTATTTATGGTGTAAGGGGTTCTAATGGCGTTGTATTAATTACTACCAAAAGAGGAAAAGCAGGTGTTGCAGTAATTAGTACTGATATATACAGAGGCTATCAGCAAGCATGGCAATTACCCTCTGTACTTAATGCCAAAGAATATGCTATCATAAATAATGAAGCAAGAATAGCCAGTTTGTTAAATCCTATTCCAAAATTGGCAGACCCAAATGCTGTTGAACAAACTTATGGTGCAGGAACTGATTGGCTAAATCAAGTTTTTAGAGGTGCTGCAATGACAAATGCCGCAATAAATATTAGCGGAGGCAGCGAAAAGGCTAAATATGCATTATCAACTGGTTATTTTAAACAAGATGGAATTATTGAAAATACAAGTTTTGATAGATTCAATTTACGCTTTAACGGTGATCTTCAAGCTAGTAGAAAACTTAAAATAGGCAACAGTTTGACGATGTCACGTACTAAGGAAATTCCTCAAAATACGTATGATCCATTTAATAGTGTAATTATTCTTGCATTAACTGCTCCGCCAACTGTTCAGCCCAGAAATCCTGACGGTTCTTATGCTGGCGGTAATGGTAGTGTTGATGGTTTTGACGAGCCAAACCCTGTTTATAATATAGAAGTTCCTCGGTTTTTAAATACAAAATTCAGATTGACTGGAACTGTATTTGGGGAATACGAATTGTTAACGGGCTTAAAACTTAAGGCTAATTTAGGCTTGGATTTTGTAACCCAAAGCTTAAGAGGATATAACCCTGCTGTACCTTCTTCTGGTGCAAGACCTAACATCAGAACAGGAGTTACAGATCAAACAAATTTTAGTCCTAATTATTTGGGCGAGTTCACAGCTAATTACAGTAAAAAAATCAATGATCATAATTTTAGTGTACTAGGCGGGTTT
>JACMNZ010000412.1 GCA_014378285.1 Pseudopedobacter sp. | reverse complement strand
TACCTATTCCAATTCATATCCAGATTATCTGGTTATTTTTGTTCATGGGTTTAAAGGTTTTAAAGATTGGGGAACTCATCATCTAACTGCTAACTTCTTTGCAGATAAAAGCATCTATTTTTTAAAATTCAATTTTTCACATAGCGGAGTTAAAGCTGATGATCTTTCTGATATTAAAGATTTAGAATTATTTTCTAAAAACACCCCATCAAAAGAATTATTTGATTTAGATAAAGTGATAGATTTTGCTTCTAAAAAGTTTCCGCACTTACAAATTGTTTTACTTGGGCATAGTAGAGGTGGAGCATTAAGTATTTTACAAGCCTCTAAAGATAATCGTGTTAAAAAATTAATTACATGGGCTGCTATTGGTGCTTTCAGAAATCTGTGGAAAGTAGAAGACGAAGTAGAATGGCGTAAAACTGGAACAAAATATATTTTAAACGGACGGACTAAAGAACAAATGCCTTTAGATATTTCTCTCTTGGAAGACGTCTTAAATAATGAAAAAGAATATAATTTGAACGATGGGGCAAAAAGAATACTCAAACCTTGGTTAATTGTTCAAGGAACCGAGGATGCAGCCGTGAAAGTAGCAATTGCAAAAGAATTTCATCAAGATCAACCTCAAACTTCTCAATTAATGATTATTGATGGAGCAAACCATGTTTTTGGAGCAAGCTATCCTTATGAAAAAGAAGTTTTACCTTCAGATTTAGAAAAAGTTTGTTTGGCTTGCGCCGAGTTTGTTAAAGCCGTTTACTAAAAATCTAATTGAAATCTATAAAACTTCTTTTTCCACCCAATTACCGTCTTCTTTCATAATACCGATCAAATCGTCTAAAGCATTATCAGAACTTACGTTTTTCTTTACTACCTCTTTACCTCTGTATAGGGTAATTTTACCAGGCCCGGTACCAACATAACCATAATCTGCATCTGCCATTTCACCCGGACCGTTTACTATACAACCCATTATACCTATTTTTATTCCCTTCAAATGATCGGTTCTGCTACGTATCATTTGCGTAGTTACCTGCAGATCAAATAACGTACGCCCACAACTTGGGCAACTAATATATTCTGTTTTAGAAATCCTTGAACGAGTAGCTTGTAAAATCCCAAACGATGTAGAAACTCTAAATTTGGTTGAAACCTGTGGTGTATCTAACCAAACGCCATCTCCAAATCCATCTAATAACAAAGCACCTAAGTCTGTTGCTCCATAAAGTTGGGTTTTTAATTCTATTTGATCTTTAGTCTCAACATCATCAAAACGGTAAGTTCTTTTAATAATTACGGGTGTATCAATCCCCATATTCATCAACTTAAAGAAAAACGCTCTTTGATCCATCATTCCATATTCAGCATCAGTTTCTAAAACAAAAACTAATGTATTATCTAAAGGAATTTGCGCAAAATCATCACCATCTAAATTTTGATGCTTTAGGCTCACAAAATTTAAAAAGTTGTCTTTTTGGCTTGCGCCGATGTACTCTTTAAGCGTAAATAATGGATGGCAATTGGTCTTATCATTTAGTTGTTGCCAAGTTTGGTGATTATATAATTGCTTTAAATTGCCGGGGAAATTAAACGACGGTAACTCATCACCTAAATAGGCAAAATCTATAGATTGATC
>JACMNZ010000411.1 GCA_014378285.1 Pseudopedobacter sp. | reverse complement strand
TGGGCGTTTTTACCCGCTATCCATTGTAGTTTTTTTGCTATTTGCGTAACGGTAAGAGAAAAAAATGCTGCCATTTCTATCGTTAACGCTATCATCTAATCTAAAACAATGCTCAAACTAAACACAGGTGCACATTTAATAATTGACTTCAGGTTTATAAGTAATGGTATAGTGCACAAACATTTAGAAAACATTTACAGAAAATTACAGGTCAAAAATAATTAGTGCAGTAGATTTGAAACCAAAAATAAATTGATTTAAAATTTTTGAAACAAAGAAATATGATAATAAGTCAATTATAAAATTTATTTTTGAGGTCAGTTTAAAATTCATTAAATTTTGGCTTTTAAAGTCTAATTATATTGAAACCTAAAATATTCTCAAAACTTATAAATATTGATGAATATTCATCAACTCCCAAATATCTACAATTAAGCGATTCCATCATATCGTCTATAGAAAGCGGAAAATTAAAAAAAGATGATTTGCTGCCATCAATAAACGAATTAAGCTATATGCTAGAAATTTCTAGAGATACAGCAGAAAAAGGGTATAAATACTTAAAGAAAAAGGGCATCGTCATATCTGTACCCGGCAAAGGATATTATATTGGGCAGTCAGAATTTAAAAAAACATTAAAAATATTCTTGCTATTTAATAAGTTATCTGCCCACAAAAAAATTATTTATGATGCTTTTGTTAAATCTATTGGTGATGATGTTTCTATAGATTTTTATATCTATAATAATGATTTCGCCTTATTTAAAAAGCTGTTACAAAATAAAAAAAACGATTATACGCACTATGTAATTATCCCTCATTTTACAGAAGGAGGCGAATCTGCTTATGAGATTATCAATACCATACCCAAGGAGAAATTAATTCTTTTGGATAAAAAAATATTGGGTGTAGAGGGGAATTATTCTGCCATTTACGAAAATTTTGAAAAAGATATATACGATGCCCTTTTTGAAGCAAAAAACTCTTTAGAAAAATATCACACTTTAAAGATGATTTTCCCTAAGAAAAGCTATTTCCCAAAAGAAATCATTAACGGGTTTAAAAAGTTTTGCCAACAATATGCTTTTAATCATATTATTATTGATGATGTTAATTCTAACCCGATAGAAAAAGGAGAGGCTTTTATCAATTTAATGGAAGATGATTTGGTTAACTTAATTGAAAAAATTATTGCGCAAGGATTAGAACTGGGTAAAGATGTTGGAGTAATTTCTTACAATGAAACTCCATTAAAGAAACTTTTACTCAACGGAATTACTACTGTTTCTACAGATTTTAAAGCCATGGGAACAATGGCGGCAGAAATGATTATTAACCAAGAAATTAACCATAAAGAAGTTCCATTCCATCTTACATTAAGGCCATCCTTATAATTTATGCAGTTATAATAGAAAGCTATACAAGATATTATACAGAGTCTAATTTATAATTTCACACGTAATTAAGCTGATATCCTATAATAAAGGTTTTTAGCTTTAAACTTAGTTTGTTAAGGTTTTAGCCTTTATATAATAAACCAACTTTAAACAACGTCACAACAGATATTTTCCGCCAATTTTATAAATGTTGCTATCAGTGCTTTTTTCTGTGTTAATGCTTTTCTCTAAATTTTTTAAAGAATGATGCTATTATGATAAACTTTTTTTAAGATTTTCTAATAAGTAGATTTAGACATAAATTTAATTACCTATTAGCATTTATGATTTTCAAATTTTTCATATGTAAGTATTTATATTTTCTTTTTGCTCAAAAGTCAAATCCTGTTATTGTTTTTCAAAAAAGTAGTTGTTCCCGTTATAAAAGACATCCATGTTTTTATGGATTTCAATCACTTACCTTTTGTGATGAGGAATTTAATTGCCAATGCAATTAAATTCACACCGAATGCATGACCGATAAAGATTTATGCAGAATATTTTTCTTCAAAAATGATTAAAATTTGTGTTTCTGATACAGGGATTGGATTAGATGAGGAGGAAATAAAATCTATTTTCTCTCCATATAGTAAAAGTAAAAGAGGTACTAATAATGAAAAAGGAACAGGCTTGGGATTAACACTTTGTAAAGAATTTGTAGAGGCAAACGGAGGCGAAATTTAGGCGGAAAAAACGATAACAAAGGATCAATCATTTGTTTCACCAGTAAAAAAAGTAAATTCAAAAGTTCTGAATCTTGATAGAGACAGAACTTTTGAATTTCAATTAATTTATATCAGTTAAATTCTAACTTACTACCATCTTAAGCTTTACAATTTATTACTTAAAACCTACAACTTACCACCTATAAACTTACACTAAAACATCAAACTCATACTCCTCAATTGGAGGGCAGGTACAAATTAAGGTTCTATCTCCAAAAGTATCATTCACTCTTCCCACCGAAGGCCAAAATTTATTTAAAGCAACGTAAGGTAACGGGAAAGCAGCTTTTTGTCGGGTATAAGGTTTATCCCATTCGTTTCCTGTAATTACGGCTGCTGTATGAGGCGCATTTTTTAAAGGATTGTTATCCTTATCCAGTAAACCAGATTCTACATCAGAAATCTCATTTCTAATGGCTATCATGGCATCACAAAAGCGGTCAAGCTCATGCTTTGGTTCAGATTCTGTTGGCTCAACCATAACAGTTCCTGCAACTGGGAAAGAAACGGTAGGAGCGTGGAAACCATAATCCATCAAACGTTTGGCAATATCAGTAACTTCGATACCGAAATTCTTAAAGCTTCGGCAATCTAAAATCATCTCATGTGCACAACGTCCGTTAGCGCCAGAATATAAAACTGGATAATATTTTTCTAATCTTTCTTTAATATAATTAGCGTTTAGAATAGCATATTTAGTAGCATTTGTTAATCCTTTTTCTCCCATCATGGCGATGTAAGCATGAGAAATTAAAAGGATAGAGGCAGAACCCCAAGGTGCCGCTGAAACAGCTGAAATAGATTTTTCGTGACCCATACCCACAACTGAATGACCTGGTAAATACGGAACTAAATGCGCTGCAACACCAATTGGACCCATTCCTGGACCACCGCCACCATGTGGAATACAGAACGTTTTATGTAAATTCAAGTGGCAAACATCAGCACCAATATTAGCTGGAGAGGTTAATCCTACCTGAGCATTCATGTTTGCGCCATCCATATAAACTTGTCCACCATGTTGATGTATAATGTTACAAATCTCAATGATAGATTCTTCAAAAACACCATGAGTAGAAGGATAAGTTACCATTAAGCAACTTAAGTTTGCAGAATGTTCTTCGGCTTTAGCTTTTAAATCAGCAACATCTATGTTTCCTTTTTCGTCACATTTAGTAACTATTACTTTCATTCCAGCCATAGTTGCCGAAGCAGGATTTGTCCCATGAGCTGAAGATGGAATTAAAGCAATGTTTCTATGTGTATCACCTCTATCTAAATGGTAAGC
>JACMNZ010000071.1 GCA_014378285.1 Pseudopedobacter sp. | reverse complement strand
TTTTCCTTTAACATTAATGTCCATTATAAAATTATTTAATTTTTTTCTTTCTAGAAGAGCTAAGAAATCCAACTAAAAAACAGGAACTGAAGAAGCCGTAGAAGGATAAATAAGCAATGGTAGTTGAGCTTTTGCTGCGATTTCTTTACTTAAACTCCCTTTAAATAATTCTTGAAAAAATGTTTGAGTATGGTGCACCATTACCAGCATATCAATTCTTCCATGTTCGGTAAACCAGTCTAACCCATTCCCTGGATCATTGCTTTTTAAATGACGATAATAGATTTTAGAAAAATTGATCTTTGAGGTAATTTCCCCCAAAAGGTGGGTTACTTTTTCCTGAGATTCCTGTTCATTATACTTTTCATCTGCCACATGTACAATAACTATTTCTGCATTGAATGCACTTGCTAAACTAGTTAAAGAATGGATTTGCTCAACATCCTCAGTACTCAAATCAGTAGCAAAAGCTATCCTATTAATTTTTGTGAATTTTTGTTCCTCTGCAATTACCAATACAGGTGTAGTAACCTTATCCATCAATTCATTCACATGATTGCCCATTAACCAATTAGATATACCTTTTTCATGATTGCCTATTACCAGAAGTACCAAATCATTTTCTGTTTCCAACACTTTAAGATAGCTTGTAAAATCCCCATCATGGCATTCATACTCAATTTCTGGCTTAAAGTTTACATCGGCTTCCATTGAGTATTCCTTTTTTAGCTCTGCACCAAATAATTTAAGTTGCTTCATACTATTATTCTTCAATTCCTCATAATTTTCCATTGGCCATACAATTTGGTATGCCATGGGAGTGTTGGAGGGTACAATAAAAGAATGATACAATTTGACATTGGCATGTAAATGCTCTGCTAAATGCAATGCATAACTGGCCGCGTTTTCAGCCCTTTTAGAGAAATCTGTTAATACAGCTATCGTTTTCATATAGATCTTGATTGATATTATTTGTGCTTTATTTCTTTAAAAATAGTATTTCTTATAACTTCATTTTCAACAGCTTCTTTTTATTCCTATGTCTTATTTTGGTTTTAGCTTAGACCTTTCATCCATTTCCTTAATTTCAGTATTATCTTTTTTTAGTTCAGCCCTGATGAGTGCAAACAATCCCATATAGATATTGGCTATCCACACTAAAGAAAAACCAGCAATTATATAGCCACGCCAATCAAAAAACAATAAATGAAAGCCAGAAAAAATCAACACCAAAATGGTCACGTAATGACTAAAACAGTATTCACAAGTAAAAAGGTAAAAAAATTTTCTTTCTAATATGGTTTTACCTTCACGGCTTCGCTTGGTAAAATATTCCCTTGGCTCTCGGAAAACTTCTTCATGAGTAACCGTCCAAGCTATACAGGCGATCGGAATTGCTAAAATAAAAAGCCATCCCAATTGTAAAGAAATACTCATGCTAATCTTTACCTAAAATAAGTTTAGATTCCTCGTACTCTTCTTTGTTGATTTCTCCTGCGGCAAAGCGCTTTTTCAACAAGTTTAATGGAGAATCTTTTGCGCTACGTTGCCCGGGGATTTTGTAAGGTGTAGCAAAAATCCAGAGAATCCAAACAATCCAGAGAAACCACCAGATCATGTCCATTCCCCAAAATTGATAACCGTTGTACATCATGATTTTAATATTAATTATAAATGAATTTTTTTCTGAGATCGATTAGAAAGATGATTTCAATGAAATCACCATTGAACTAATGAGATTTTAATACAATAAAGGTGGATTTAACTTATTTAAAAAAGAGTGATGCAAATCAGGTTAAAGGTTGATGTATATCATTAATAAAGGAAGTTGAAATATTTTTATTGCTGGTGGTAAGAGCATTTAAAAATCTCTTTTTATTTAAAAAGGTGAATTAGTTCATACGGTCCAATTATAAAAAAAATTACCAATTTAGTGATAAGCCTCATTCTTTTTGCCCAATTAACACGTCCTTAACCGTATTCTTGAATTGGATATTTGTGTTGTCGAGTTAGAAACCTACAGAAAAAATCAAATGAAAAAATTAGAGAAAAAAGTATTATTTGTAACCGGACAAGCATCGGAAATAGAAAAAGCAGGTTATATTAAGATATTTTAAAAATTAACTTCACATCAATAAAACCTGTGATCTTGGTCATTATTTAAATGCTGTATTACATCCAAATTTGAATAAAAATAAGACATCGTTATGAAAGGCTTAAAAATTCAATTTTCTCATCATGTGCAAGGTAAAGTTCAGATTAGGAATAAGCAGCAGACGGAGAAAAAAGTAAAAATGTTAAACTTTAGCAGCAATGAGGATTTTTCGGTTGATATTGAAATAAATAATTTGAATGACGGAAACTGGACGGCCTTTTTAGAATGGGAAAATGATAATCAGTTTTTTTTACTTAAAAGACACTTCAAAATTGTAGATAAAGAATGTATTGAATAAAATTGTTAAAAAGCACTTATTAGTGAATTTCTTAAATTGATATTAACCCATTTTAACCGTATTTTTATTTATTATAGTTGTATAGATAAGATATCATTATGGAAGATTTAATAATTCAATTCTCACATCATGTACAGGGGAAGGTTCAGCTTAGGGAGAAACTGACAGAAAATAAAGTGAAAATGCTAGACTTTAAAAGTGATGAAGACTTCACGGTCAAAATTAACATCCAAGGTTTAACCGATGGCGAATGGACGGCTTCCTTAGAATGGAATCACGATAATAAACCGTTTTTTATTGAAGAACATTTCAAAATTGTAGATAAAAAGTTGATTCAAAAAAAGTCAACTTAACAATCCAAAAAAACTAAAACGAGCTTTTAAAAATCAGAACCAAATCATAATTTACACTTTATGTTTTTTAATATTATATTTTCATTGCTGTCTGTTATAAAATAACCTCATTTTGTTAATTATCTCTATTGCGGTGGCTATTAACGGAGCATTAATATTAGTTTTCCTCTCCCCACTTTCTTTGAGTTTAAAAAACTTAATCAGACCAAATTATTAGCCTGTATGGCAGTTAGTTTTGTATCCGTAATATGTTTTGAGTTGGTAAAGTTAAGAACCAATTTCAAATTAATATTGATTGATAAATAAAGTAGCAAACTATGAATGATTATAATAATTTTAGCTGTTTCAGAAATTATATTTAAAAAAAGATACATCATGAAATATTTAATATTAACCGTTACTGCTTTTTCACTATTGTTGGCTTCTTGCGGGGGTAACGATAAGAGTACTGTCCAATCTACTTCGGATACCGCCCAACTGGCTAAAGCAACAGATAAACCAACTGCTGCAACAACCATGAATAACCCAGCAATAGAATCAGAAAAAATAATTAACCAAATTGTACTCACCGGTAACGACCGTATGCAGTACAGCGATACTTTATTTAAGGTTAAAGCTGGAGAAAAAGTAACCCTTAAGATGACTAATATTGGGAAAATGCCAAAAAATTCTATGGGTCATAACTTTGTTTTATTAAAGGCTGGCACAGATATTACCAATTTTGCAGGTGAAGCTATGAAGGCAAGGGATAACGATTATATTCCTATTTCATTAAAAGATGCTGTGATAGCCCATACAAAGCTTATTGGGCCAGGCGAAAGTGATGAAATTACGTTCATCATCAAAGACGAAGGTTATTACGATTTCATTTGCAGCTTTCCGGGACATTATGGAAGCATGCGAGGTAAAATTATTGTTGAGTAGTAGTATAACTTTAGCAAAAGTCTTAATTTTTGCAAGAATTAGTGAAAAAAGGCAGGTTTAAGAGCCTGTCTTATAAAACAACTGTAAGACTTTTTATCGATCTAATATTTGGCATCACAAATCATACAATCATAAAAATGGCTTTGCTTGGCAATAACCCCTTTAGTTGCTATCACAATCTGTTTATCAATAATAAAATACAGTGGGTATGATTGGTCATCACCACAAAATTAAACAATTCTATAAACGAAAAATCGTTTATAATTTCCATCTAATATTTTTCTGCCAATTGTCTCAATTCATACAATTGCATTGTGGAAATCCCCAATTCTTTTGCCGGTAATATTTCAGCAAAAAGATGTTTTTCATTAGGTATATAAATGGCAATAAAACACACATCATTTGCATTACAATCCTACAATTGCAGGAGGGCAGACGGAATTCTGTATTTATTTTTGAATTTATCCTTTTTGATTTGCCTGTATATATTCAAATATACCAACGCAATAAAATACAGGCAAAGCATGCTCTTTATCAATCATTCCACTAATTTATTAAATCCATTTAATAAACAATAAATGTTATATTTATAAAATTTGATCTGTTCTTTTTAATTTATTAAATAAGAAAGTAATTAAAAATCAAAATCAACCTTAGTGAAACACGATAAAATAGCAACTGAAGCAACATCACTTATATCCATATCTTCTTATGATGAGCAAACAGCCTTACTAGAAGCTGCAGGGTTGACTGGTGTTTGCACAAACCAGTACCTTACAGTAGTTAAATCATTTGGAGATACGGCCATCTATCTTAAAAAGGAAAACTTTAATTTTCAACTTACGGCATTATTGCAAAATGAAGTAGCTATAATTGTTAAGGCAGCAGCTCACAAAGCACTAAAATCACATCAAAAAGTAACATTGGATAGTTTGAATTTTGAAGGTAACGGTTTTACAGATAAAAATTCAGTAAACATTGTAATCAGTCCAATTTTTAATGATAGTTCTACAGAAAAACAATTGCTTATACTTTTTAGTACCAACAATAGAAAGTCTAAGAGCAATTCTCTGTCTGCGTCTGTAGATTTTAAAAAATTAAGCTTGGGTTACTTAAATAGCTTAGAACAAGAACTTGCCGAAGCTAAAAGCAACCTAACAGAGGCCTATGAATTGATCAATTCTTCCAATGAGAATATCCAATCCTTTAATGAAGAACTTCAATCTGCTAATGAGGAAATGCATAGTTCTAATGAAGAGCTACAATCTGTTAACGAAGAATTACAAACCATCAACAAAGAACAACATCAAACAAATGCCGAGCTGATGGAATCTAACGATGACCTTAATAATTATTTTAGGAGCAATACCAATGGGCAATTGTTTGTTAACCATAATTTGTTGCTAAAAAGATATTCGCCTGGCGCAGTTAAGCATATCAATCTTCGGGAAAGCGATATAGGCAGACCCATAGCGCATATCACCACTAATATAAAGCTAAAAACGCTTGTTTCTGATATTAAACAGGTAATGAAGGATGGGAACATTATTGTAAAAGAAGCGGAATCTTCTGACGGGAAAGTTTATCAGGTAATGACTATGCCTTACTTAAGGAGAAATACAGGCAATACAGATGGTGCTATCGTGAGTTTTTATGAGATTACCGAACTAAAGAAATTACTATCAGCGCTGGATATTAGTAATAAAAGTCTTAAAGATTCTGTTGCCACCATAGAATTGAGCCGTGAAAAGATAAGCGAGTCG
>JACMNZ010000070.1 GCA_014378285.1 Pseudopedobacter sp. | reverse complement strand
TGAACTTGTTCCATACGCTTTGTCTAAAGCCATGTGAAAGGAAGTGTTGTAGCCCCAACTTTCATTACCATCAAATTCCATCACTGGCATCAATTCGATAGCATTAATTTTCAAGTTTTTAAAATAATCAATACGGTCAATTAGGTTTTGATAGCTTCTGTTGGCATCAAAATCTCTAACCAAAAGTTCGTAAACTACCAATTTGTCTTTTTCTGGTTTTACAAAATTAGTTGTTGCTGTGCTCCAAGTATAAGGTGTTCGTCCGGTTTGTAAAACAGTAACTTCTCTGTCTTGACCTATAGGATAAATCGGCATATTTGGATAATTCCCTGCAGGAATATACGGATCTTCATCTTTATTCAATACTAACGTCGAATAAGGATCGGCGGTTTTTACTAATGATGGTGAACCTGCAATAGGGGTTTCGTCTATTACCCAATATTGATAGGTGTAATTTGTGCCCGAAACTAAGCCATTGAGTTCCAACCAAAATTTGGTAGAGTTTGTAGTGGCATCATTTTTCATCGCATAAGCGGATCCGGGTTGCCAGTTATTAAAACTTCCGGCAACATAAACGAAATCTTTTCCAGGAGCATCTATAACTAGTGTTGCTTTAGTAGCGTCGCCTGCATTGTAATTAATTCCGTCGACTAAACCTGTAGGTATTGTTTCAGAAATAATTACAGGATTTACAATTACGGCGAATTTTTTCGAAAAAGTGGTGTTTCCTTGTTTGATTTGCAAATCATAGCTTTTATTAACAAGAATGCTTGTATCAGTGAAAGAATATGACGAACCTGTAAAAGTATTGATGCTTGTTCCGTTTGCGAATAAAGTATAATCGGCGTCTCCGTTTGTATTGCTAGCTGCAATTAAAAAGTTTGCACCAGAACTAACGATTGTCGTACTGTTTACACCTGGCGAAGTTAGCGTAACCTGAAAATCACCTACAGGGATAAATATATCTGGTTTTATTTGCGCACTTCCAGTAGCATTTCTGAACACGACACAAATTTCGGTTATTGAGCTGGTGAGCGGAACTCCAAAATAAGTATATAGATCCGGTGTCAGTTCTAATTTATAATTAGTTCCAGATACCAAAGTTAACAAAGGTGCATTAGTCGTTCCCCACGTTCCCTTCACGTTTGACCATCGTGTACCGTTAACAGTTACACCGATGTGAGCATAAATTGCAGTTGTAGCAGCCAATGGAGTTCCCGTTTTGTCAAAATTGATGGTAACCGGACCTTCTGCTAAAGCAGGTGACGGAACCGTTGTGGTTTGTGAAAAACAAATTGAGGTCGCAAGTAAAAGAAAGTAAATTATTTTTTTCATAGCTATAAATTTAATGATGAACAAATGATAAAAAGGGCTGTCAAAAACAGCCCTTTTATTTAAAAAGAATGAATGCTATTTATTGTTTTACCATCGTATAAGTATAGTTTCTAGGACTACTTAAATCCAGCGTAACAATATAAGGAACTGTACTTGTAGAAAGTCCTGGTACAGGAACAGTTGCACCATTATATTTCATTACAGCTCCTGCATATTCAGGTGTTCCTGCTCCTGCATCACCCGTACCCAAATTAATAACATTAGAATTATTAGCTCTGAACTTAAAGGATTTTCCTCCTTTTAAATTTATAACAATTTTCCATTTATTTTCAGCTTGGTTATAGGTCATTGGAGGCAAACTATTTAAAGCTCCGAATACCTTAGCATCACCAATTATACCCCAGGCAGTTATTAATGTGAGCGAATAAGTTTTAGGGATAGCGCCATTATCTGCCATTATTCTATAATATCCCGCAGTAGCAATATTGATTGCTTTTCCATTTAAAACAAGAGCACCACTACCATCATTACCATAAAATGGATTTGATGCTGCAAATTTGTTTTGTACTGAAGTATAAAATTTATAATCTCCTGCTTCTAACCAAGAATATCCTTCGGTATCTGTAGTGAAAAAACCTGCGGAAAGCGTTTTTGGAGCAAGTGATGGATCTGCCCCCACTTTTGCAAAAGCAAAAGTAGACTGTGAAAAAGGAGTCACTTTTATAGCAATAATATTAGAATATTGTACAAAAGTATTAAATTCTATACCTAGCGTAGATTTTACTCTAACATCAATATCAGCTGCTAATTCTGGCAAAAAGCCATTTGCTAATAATAATGAATTTAAGTATCCTTCCTTCCAAAGAAATGATGTATCTGTTGAAATGGGACTAGCAATAATTGGTTTTGCAAAATTAGTTCCGCTTTTTGCTATTTCTACTACATACACTGATGGACCGGTTGGCACACCATTATCAACAGCATCCCAAGTTATAGTAGCCACATCATTATCGCCGTTTACAGGAGATAAAACAAAAGGGCTACTAGGCGTTATTGCTTTAAGATTCAATCCATTTGCTGTTGCCACAGGATCTTGATCGTTTGTGCATGAGCCTATCGAAATAAGCAAAAGTGCAAAAAATGTTATTTTTAATATATTTTTCATCTATACAAAATTTAATATTAATACCCTAGGTTTTGGGTTAATTTTGGATTAGCTTCAAGTGCTTTTAAAGGAATAGGGAATAAATTATAATGAGCAGGAATTGAAGTTCCATCCTTAACATTTCCTTTCCAAGGCCATAAATAACTACCACCAGTGAATTTACCGTAACGAATCAAATCTGTTCTTCTATGCCCTTCAAAATTGAGTTCTCTGGCTCTTTCATCCAAAATAAAGTCAAGCGTCAATTCACTTGCATTTATTGGCGTGGCATGAGATCTTACTCTAACTAGATTTACATAATTTAAAGCGTCAGCATTTGAACCGCCACCTCCTCTTACTATACTTTCTGCTAGCATTAAATACGCATCAGCTAATCTATACAAAGGAAAATCAGTACCAGCAAAAGAATTAGGACTTACAGTTCCAATAAAATTTGCATTTGTAAATTTTATTGAAGGATAACCGTCTGTCCATGTTTTATAATTAGTCATCTCATAACTATGTCTTTTTGTAAGGTCTGCGTTTAAATAATTTGACCAAAATAAATGAGCTCTATCATCTGGTGAAGCATCTAAAGCAGCAGGACTATTACCAAACAAACCATACCAAGCTTTTGTAGCGCGATGGCCTGCCCAAGCATTAGTTCCCCCGCCAGGGTTTCCATAATCAAGTGCTGTCATTGTTGCATCGTTTAAACTACCATTAATTAAATAAGTTGTATTACCATAGCTTTGACTTACAACTGGATCAGCTATTAAGGCATAGATAATTTCATTTTTAGCATCAGTTACATCATTGTCTCTACAGAATAAACTTCTGAAATTTGGTGCTAAAGTATAACCTCCCTCATCTATTACTAATTTTGAATATTTATAAGCTTGAGCATATTTATTTTGTCCTATATAAACTTCAGAATTTAGATATAGTTTTGCCAATAACATTCTCACAGCTGCCTTGCTTGCTTGACCATATCCAAGTCTTTGAGGTAATTTATTTTCGATATCTAAGAGTTCCGATTCAACGAAATCATACAATTGCTTTCTGGTGGATTCTTCTTTTAGTTCTTTGCTTCCTAAATCAGCTTCGGTCAATAAAGGTCCTTTCCCAAAACAATCAATCAAATAGAAATAGGCTAATGATCTCAAAAATCGCATTTCGCTAACTACTTGGTCTTTATTTGAAACATCAAAAGTTTTAAATTGTGCAATAACCTGATTCGCTTGAGGCACTGTATAATAAATACGATTGTACATATATCGCATAAACTTGTTGTTGGAATCCCAATTAGCGGCAGTAGTCAATTGGTCAAGACCATTATCGCCCCAACGGTTTTTCATGTCGTCAGCGGTAAAATCCTGCAAATTAATAATTCCTCT
>JACMNZ010000069.1 GCA_014378285.1 Pseudopedobacter sp. | reverse complement strand
CTGGGCAAAAAAACACAATAGGCCAATTACTTTAGGCGAGTTTGGTGCTTATGAAAAAGGTGATATGGCATCGAGAATTACTTGGACAAACTACATTGCCAGACAAGCAGAAGCCCGCAATTGGAGCTGGAGTTACTGGCAATTTGATTCTGATTTTATTGCTTATGATATGGCTAAAGATGAATGGGTAAAACCTATTAAAGATGCCTTGGTGCCTACACGAAAAAAATAGCAGCATTCAATTAATTATTTAATAGGGTATTAATTATTTTTTTTTGAAGTATTTTTCTTCTCCGGATACCTGGTTTTTGTAAGCAATTGGCGAAACACCAACTTTCTCTTTAAATAATTTAGAAAAATATAAAGCAGATTCAAACTGTAGTTTATAAGCAACCTCTTTAATAGAAACAGATTTTTCTCCTAATAATTCTTTAGCTTTTTGAATTTTAAGCTGTATAAGGTATTGGCCAGGTGCCAAACCTGTGTATTTTTTAAAAACTTTCCTAAACCAAGAATAGCTTACTTCTAATTCTTCTGCAAGTTCTTCAAAAGATATTTTCTCATAAATTTTTGACCTTATTATTACCCTAGCTTTATCTACACAAAGCTGTACAGCATCATTATCTTTAATATTGGTCTGTTTTTTTGCAGAATACATTAAACCCAATAAATAAATTATTGCACCGGAAATTACAGGTTGGTATCCCGATTTTTCTTCTTTGGATGTTTGAATAATATCTATAAAAAGGTTTATTATTTTTTCATTGAAACCGATGTGAAATACAGGTTGCGATTTGTCAAAAAAATTCTTTTTTATGGCATTTATTGCAAAAGAACCTTTAAAGCCAACCCAATATTCATTCCATCCTGTTTCTTCATCTGGCTTGTAACGATGCCTTTCCTCTGGGAATAATAGAATTAAAGAACCTTCTCTTATTTCTTTTTTGCAATTTCCCGATTCGAAAACACCTTTACCGTTGGTGATATATATCAATTGGTATTCTTGTAAAACACGCCCATTATCCCAGTTAAAATAGTGGTGTGATGGATGATTAATAGGCGGATATATAGAGGATTTTTCTATCAATGTACATCCGGCATTGAGCACAGTTAGTCCCCAAGATTCATCTTTTTCACTTATCGGGAAATATCTAAAATAATTGGTCATTCAACAATTGATTTAAATAGATTGAATTGGTTCCGTCAATATATAAATTTATACCATAGCATAAATTTGTTTTAATTAAAAAAGGTATTTTCTAAAAATTGATATAAGATTTCCCAAATAATATTTTTTCTAAAAAGTCTTATTACATTAAATACCATCTCAAAAAAGATATATAAAATATCAATTAGGTATAGTTTTGCTTTAATTTTTGATGCTAATTTTGATTAACCAATACAAAACTTAAATAATGATTATAAAAATTATTACTTAACATTTTTATAATTTATTGTAACCTAAATATTAATTCTATAATCCATTTTTTTAAATGACATTCATTTTCTGGAACTGATTAATAAGAATGATTTTAAAATTATAATTACAAAATTTATCATGATGATGAAACTCAGATCAAATATTTTATTAATCATTTTCTTAGCTAGCTTCTTTTACGGATGTACTGCTAAACGTTCTTTTGATAATCTAAGCTCTGGTTTTAAAAACCCTCCAAATAGTAGTAAACCTGGAGTTTATTGGTATTTTATGGATGGTAATATTTCTAAATCTGGTATAACAAAAGATTTGGAAGCCATGAAAACTGCTGGTATTGGAAGTGTGATTTTTTTAGAAGTAAACGTAGGTATCCCAAGAGGGAAAGTGGATTTTTTGAGTAAAGAATGGCAAAATCTTTTTGCGTTTGCAGTTCATGAATGCGAAAGATTAGGAATAGAAATGACTTTGGGAGTTGGGCCAGGCTGGACAGGTAGTGGCGGACCTTGGGTAAAACTTTCCAAATCTATGCAACACTTGGTTGCTAGCACCACAAAAGTTTCTGGAGGTACAAAAGAAATAATTAAACTCCCAATTCCCCAACCAAAAACACCTTATTTTGGCAAAGCTACATTTACACCCGAATTAGAAAAGGAGTGGAGTAGTTTTTATGAAGATGTTGCTGTTCTTGCATTTCCTACACCGTCCATCGATCAAAAAATTGAGGATACTGATGAAAAAGCACTTTATTACAGAGCGCCTTACAGTTCTGTAAAAGGGATTAAACAATTTCTACCCTCTACAGAAAATTTTGCAATAACGAGCTCAGCAGCCTCCATACCTAAAGAAAGCATCAAGGACTTAAGTCATTTACTACAAAAAGATGGTAATTTAAATTGGAATCCTCCACCGGGAAACTGGACAATTATGCGTTTTGTGAGAAGAAATAATGGAGCTGTTACAAGGCCAGCTCCAGTTCCGGGTCTAGGCTTTGAATCCGATAAATTTGATACAACAGCCATTAAATCTCATTTAGATAATTATGTGGGCAAACTCATTGAAAAGACAGGCAAACCAAATCCAAAATTGGCAGGTGGTTTAAAGATGTTACACATGGATAGTTGGGAAATGGGAGCACAAAACTGGACCATAAATTTTAGAGAAGAATTTGAGAAACGTAGAGGCTATGATCCACAACCGTTTTATCCCGTTTATTTAGGAAACATTGTAGAAAGTAGAGAGATAAGTGAGCGTTTTTTATGGGATTTAAGACAAACATCCATGGAGTTGATTTTAGAAAACCATGCAGGATATGTTAAAAATTATGCTAAAAAATATGGATTGGGATTATCTATAGAACCTTATGACATGAACCCTACAGCGGATATGGAGTTGGGAAATATAGGCGATGTGGTGATGGCAGAATTTTGGAGCCCAGGTTTTTTCAATACCAGCTTTGGCGCAGTAGAGGCATCTTCAATTGCTCATATAAAAGGGCAAAGTTTAGTACCTGCAGAATCTTTTACCGGGGACAAAAAAGAAGGTTTTACTCAATATCCGGGGTCTATGAAAAATCAAGGTGATTGGGCCTTTGGTGCAGGTATCAATAAATTTTATTATCACACTTTTCAGCATCAATCTTTGGCAGATAGTTTAAAACCAGGGATGACAATGGGACAATATGGTGTGCATTGGGACAGAAACCAAACTTGGTGGCCAATGGTAGGCCCTTATCATGATTATGTTTCTAGAAGCCAGTTTTTATTACAACAGGGAAGAACGGTTGCTGATGTACTTTATTTAAGTCCAGAAGGTTCTCCTCATGTTTTTAAAGCACCAATTTCTTCTTTTGATGGAGAAGCCTATTTCCCAGATAGAAAAGGTTACAGTTTTGATGCTTGTGCGCCTTCTCAATTATATAACGCAAAAGTTGTTAATGGGCAAATTGTTTTTTTAAGTGGCGCCAATTATAAAATATTAGTGATGCCATTTTCATATACCATCACACCTCAGCTATTGCAAAAAATATATGATATGATTAATTCAGGTGCTACGATAGTTGGCGTTCCCCCAAAACGAGCTCCTGGTTTAAATAACTATCCTCAATCTGATCAGGAAATAAAAAACTTAGTTAAAAAGATTTGGAAAACAGATGTTGTGCCAATTATTGAGACAAAAATAACAGTAGGAAAAGGGAAAATAATTTGGGGAGGAGATATAAATTTTAAGGCCGATACCATTTTATATCCCAAATATGAGACTACCGCCAACATTTTAAAGTCGATGGAATTACCAGTTGATTTTAATTCTAATAGCGGAGATTTAAGATTTACGCATAGAACATCAAAAGATTTCGATATTTATTTTGTAGCTAATAGATCGGATAAAAAAATTACCGATACATGTACTTTTAGAAGTATAAATGATAAACCTCAACTTTGGGACGCTGTAAGCGGAGAAATAAGAGCTCTTCCTCAGTTTAAACAGAAGAATGGAACAACCACTATTCCTATGAGTTTTAATCCCTACGAAAGTTTTTTTGTTGTTTTTTCTAAGCATAACCTATCAAAAAACAAACTTTATGATGATAATTTTCCTTTAGAAAAAGAGCTGATAACGCTTACTGGTTCTTGGGATGTTTCTTTTGACCCAAAGTGGGGAGGACCTAAAAATATCATTTTTGATCAGCTGCAGGATTGGGCAACAAACACCGATAAGGGGATAAAAAACTATTCTGGAATTGCCAATTACACCAAAAATTTCATTTTGCCAACTATCCCAAATAGCTTAAGTAATCATCGTATTTTGATAGATTTAGGTGAAGTTGAAAACATGGCAACCGTAACAATAAACGGTAAATATGTTGGCACCGTATGGACAAATAATGCTTTAGATATAACAGATTTTGTAAATAAAGGAGAGAATAAATTAGAGATATCGGTCGCTAATCTTTGGCCTAATCGTTTGATAGGGGATCAGGCTTTACCAGACGATGGACCTAAAAATGGAAAATGGCCCGATTGGTTGTTGAAAGGAGAAAAGCGTCCAAGTAATCGTTTTTCTTTTGTTGCCTACCAACATTATAAAGCAACAGACCCACTTTTAAAATCAGGATTATTAGGACCAGTGAAGATTTTTATTAAATAAAAAATTAACTACATACACTTTAAACAATGCAAACATCTTCATTAAAAATTGGATTATTTGGTATCGGATTAGATGCTTATTGGGATCAATTTGAAGGGTTAAAAGAACGCTTAGAAGGATATTTAAAGATAGTTGAGGATAAAATTGCTAATATACATGATGGTGTAATTAATTTAGGATTAATAGATAATGTAGAGAAAGCATTTGAAGCAGGTAAGCAATTCCGTAAAGAAGATGTAGATATCATATTTCTATATGTTTCAACCTATGCACTTTCATCAACGGTTTTACCTGTTGTACAGCGGGCTAAAGTTCCTGTCATCATTTTAAACCTAGCGCCAGAGGCAAGTATTGATTATAAATCATTTAATAAAATGACAGACAGAACCAAGATGACCGGCGAATGGTTATCCTTTTGTTCTGCTTGTCCTGTACCAGAAATTGCCAATGTTTTTAACAGAACCGGTATTAAATTTCATCAAATAACTGGAATGCTTCATAACGATAAAGAATGTTGGGATGAGGTTACAGAATGGGTAGAAGCAGCAAAAGTTGTAAATATTATGGCAAACAACCGTTTAGGTTGCATGGGGCATTATTATAGCGGTATGCTAGATATTTATAGCGATTTAACTCAACAATACGCACACTTTGGTGGCCATATAGAATTAATTGAAGTAGATGAACTGGCAAGTTTAAGAAAAACAGTTTCTGACAACGATATTGAAACAAGAGTTGATTTAATTAAAACAACTTTTGATGTACAATCAGATTGCTCACAAATAGAGCTAGAAAGAGCTGCTAAAACTTCGGTAGCTTTAGATAAATTGGTTGAGAAATATAAGTTAGGCTCAATGGCCTATTATTACAAAGGAACCGGCAATTTTGATAATGAGGATACCATCAGTTCAATCATTATTGGTAATTCCTTACTTACTGCAAAGCATATCCCTGTTGCTGGTGAGTATGAAATAAAAAATGCCCAAGCCATGAAAATAATGGACAGTTTTAATGCTGGCGGTTCTTTTACAGAATATTATGCAATGGATTTTAACGAAGATGTAGTACTAATGGGGCATGATGGTCCTGGGCATATTGCCATTGCAGAAGGAAAAACAAAGGTTCGTCCCTTGGGTGTTTTTCACGGAAAAGTAGGTAATGGTTTATCGGTAGAGATGTCTGTAAAAAATGGGCCTGTAACTCTGCTATCAGTAGTTGAGAAGGCAGATGGCAAATTGATGCTTTTGGCTGCTGAGGCCGAATCCGTAGCAGGACCAATATTAGAAATTGGGAACACAAATTCTAGATATAAGTTTTCAATCGGAGCAAGAAATTTTGTAAACAGCTGGAATAGTTATGGCCCAGCACATCATTGTGCAGTAGGTGTCGGCCATATCACATCTAAGATCGCTAAGCTTGGGAAGCTCTTAAATATGGATGTAATAAAAGTGTGTTGATTTATTAAAATAGGACGGTATTATACGTTAGAAAAAATATAGATGGGAACGAACAGATTATTAAATAATACCCAAAAAACCATGGCTACAAAAACAGTAAAGATAAAATTTACTATCTTATTAATCGGTATAGCATTTACTTACTTAGCCTTCATTTCAAAAAAAGATCTTTTGCCTACTTGTATTGAAAATAAGGTAGATTATCTTGAACAAGGTTTTAAAGTTCCGCCAGACTCTATAAAGCCTTGGGTATATTGGTACTGGATAAGTGGTAATGTATCTAAAGAAGGTATTACCAAGGATTTGGAAGCTATGGCTAAGGTTGGAATAGGGGAGGCTTTTATTGGTAATATAGGAATGGGTGAGCCTTATGGCGATGTGAAAGTATTAAGTGAAGATTGGTGGAAATTAACTGAACATGCTATCCGTGAAGGTAAACGCTTGGGGGTAGATATTGGGATTTTTAATAGTCCGGGATGGAGCCAGTCGGGCGGGCCTTGGGTAAAACCAACGCAAGCCATGCGATACTTCGTCAATTCAGAGGTTACTGTGGAAGGTGGTCAATTAATTAATAGAAAATTGGGTGCGGCAGATAGTTTGCAAGACGTAGCAGTAATTGCCTTTAAAAAACCTTTGGATGATGACAGCCAACTAGCAGACTTCAAGCCTCAAATAGTAACTGTTCCCCTTGTTGATAATGCCGCTTTGCTGGCAGATAATGATTTTGAGCAACCTGTAATCTTCAATGCAAAATTTATAACTATTGATTTGACTGTAAAACAAGGATTTAAAGCTCGATCGCTCATTTTACATCCTGCTAAGATACCATTTAAGGCTCATGTTGTTTTTCAGGCTTGGAAAAACAACGAGTATCAAACCGTAAAGGAATTTAATTACGATCGAAGTAATCCGGGAGTAACCGTTGGCCCAATAGTTTATGGGCCAGTAAGCATTTCAATTGGCGAAGTCCTATCTACGAAATTTAGATTAATCATCAATAATATTAAAAACAGAAATGGTAATGATACAAACTCCGGATTTACGGAAGTAGTTTTGTCCGAATCACCAAGGTTAGCAAAATATATAGAAAAACAGCTGGGTAAAATGTTTCAATCACCGGTTCCATTATGGGGTGAGTACCAATGGACTGATCAGGAGAAAGCCGGAACTTCAGCTATGCTTATTAACGAACAAAGTGTGATTGATGTGACCAAAAATATGCAGCCGGATGGTGTCTTGAAATGGGATGCTCCAGTTGGAAATTGGGTAATTATGCGCTTTGGCGTTTTACCTACAGGAACTAAAAATAGTCCTGCATCTCCTGAAGCTACGGGTTTTGAAGTAGATAAAATGAGTAAAACACATTTAGCTTCCCATTTTGATTCATACATAGGCAAATTATTGAAAAGAATGCCAGCTGCAGATAGAACAGCTTTTAAACATGTGGTAGCAGATAGCTATGAAATGGGTTCGCAAAATTACACAGAAGGTTTTGCAGTAGATTTTAATAAAAGATATGGATATAACCCATTATTATGGTTGCCGGTACTATCAGGCCGAATAATTGGAAGCGCAGAACAGTCTAATAGGTTTTTATGGGACTTACGCCGTTTTGTAGCGGATAAAGTGGCCTACGATTATGTTGGTGGCTTACGTGACTTGAGTCAGAAAAATGGATTACGAATATGGCTAGAAAATTATGGCCATTGGGGTTTTCCATCAGAATTTTTAATGTATGGCGGCCAAAGTAATGACATTGCCGGTGAATTTTGGACAGAAGGTTCTTTGGGAAATATAGAGTGCAGAGCAGCATCTTCAGCGGCCCATATTTACGGGGTTAACCGTGTTTATGCAGAGAGTTTTACAAGTAATGCTAAGGCTTACTCATTGTATCCAGCATTGTTGAAAAAACGTGGTGATTGGTCGTTCACTGAAGGCATAAATCACGTTTTGCTGCATGTTTATATTCATCAACCTTATGAAGATAGAAAACCCGGAATGAACGCATGGTACGGGACCGAATTTAATAGGAAGAATACTTGGTTTGAGAAATCTAAAATCTGGATAGATTATCTACGCCGCAATATGTTTCTATTACAGCAAGGAAAACCTGTTAACGATGTAGCTTATTTTATTGGTGAAGATGCGCCTAAAATGACTGGTGTTCGTGATCCTGAATTGCCAAAAGGATACTCATACGATTATATTAACGCAGAGGTAATTTTAAATAGGTTAAGCGTAAGAGATGGTAAACTTGTTTTGCCTGATGGTACAAGCTACCGCTTACTTGTTTTACCAGCCCTTAAAACGATGAGGCCACTGGTACTCAAAAAAATTAGGGAATTAGTGAATGCAGGAGCTACGATCTTAGGACCAAAGCCAAGTCGATCGCCGAGTATGGAAAATTACCCAACGGCTGATAAAGAAGTCCTAAACATCGCCAATGCGTTATGGAAAGGAGTGGATGGAAATAGACAAAAAAGTGCAGCTTATGGAAAAGGTTGGGTGATGAGCGGTTTGGACATTCAATCTATAATGAATAAAATAGGTGTTCATCCAGATGTTGAGTTTCCCAAAAACATACCGATTTTATGGACGCACAGAAAAACAGCTGATGCGGATATTTATTTTATAACTAACCAGAGTGACTCATTACTATCGATTAGTCCTATTTTCAGGGTAGCAGATAAGCAGCCCGAACTTTGGGACGCCACAACAGGTAACCATAGAGATTTACCGCAATATAAGATTACTGCTAATAGAACAACTGTTTCCTTACAATTTGCACCGGCGCAAAGTTATTTTGTAGTGTTTAGGCGCAAAGCTAGTCCTGTAAAGGGATTGAACTTTCCTAAGTCTGTATTATTGCAAACGATCAATACGCCGTATCAAGTTAAATTTAATGCAAACAATCGCGGGCCTGCCAATGCCGTAACATTTAATCAGCTTAACGATTGGTCTCAAAGTAAGGATGAAAGTATCCGCTATTATTCAGGAACAGCCTTGTACACCAATAGTTTTAATATGCCAACTATACCAACACAACAACGAGTTTTCATAACTATAGACCAAGTAAAGGATATAGCCTCTGTAAAATTAAACGGAAAGGACGTTGGCGGGTTATGGACAGCACCCCTTGAATTGGATATAACCGATGCCTTGGTAAAAGGAAATAACCAAATTGAAATCGAAGTAACCAACCTTTGGGTTAATCGACTTATTGGCGATAGTAAAATTCCAGTTAAGGAGCGTAAAACATGGACTGTTACAGATACATATAAGCCAGACGATAAACTGCAACCATCTGGGCTTATTGGTGAAATTAAACTAATTACAAAAAAATATCATTAAGTAAAATAGATTAAAACCAGTTAAAGATATTTTGGCGAGAGCTAAAGTACGATATCGTTTAAAGCGGTTGTCTGCACAGACAGTGCTTTAAGAACTCATCGATATTTTGGGAAATTACCTAAATAATTAATTTTTAAAGCTCCGCCAAATGGGTTAAGTACGCGGAATAATGATTAGCAATATGAAAATAGCCTTCAAAATGAAACTTCTTCCCGGCATGAGGGAAGCATACGAAAAGCGCCATAGTGAAATATGGCCTGAACTCAAAAATTTGCTTATGGAGTCTGGTATCTCAGATTATAGTATTTTTCTGGATGAAGAAACCAATATTCTTTTCGCTGTACAACAACAAAATGGGCAGTCGTCACAAGATTTATCGTCTCACCCTATGGTGCAAAAATGGTGGGCAATCATGAAGGATCTTATGGAAACCAATCTAGATAATTCGCCTATTTCAAAAGAACTCCAAATGGTTTTTCACATGGATTAAACTGGGTCAATCTTTTGTTTTAGCCAATCTTATCGATTTTTTCCATAATAGTGCAAGACAGGATTTCGAAATGGAATTTTTATGTTTATTGCTACGTTGATGTTTAAATATTTTAAAGAAAAAAAATAATTATAGATACAAAACCGCTTATTAAATTTAAAAAAATAAAGAAAATTAATTTAATGTTATCGGTCATTTTAATGTTGAGCTCTTTTAGCTTATTTGCTGATGTAAAACTACCAGCAATTTTTGCTGATAATATGGTTTTACAGCAGCAATCTACCATGATGATTAAAGTTGTTGGCAGCAAATCCACTTCTATAATTTTTATGGCAGATGTTTGGAAACCTGATACTCAATGGGATTCGCGTTATTTATGGATGCCTTTACAGATAGGCAGTGGAAAACTTTGGTT
>JACMNZ010000410.1 GCA_014378285.1 Pseudopedobacter sp. | reverse complement strand
ATGGTGTCAAAACCTACTTTTAAAAGCAGATTTATGTATTGCGCTTTTAGGTTTGTGGGAATAAAATCTACTATGCCTTGCATGGCATCTCTTGGGCATTCAATTATTTTAATATCGTTAGGCATTTTTAATAATTATAGAAATTGTAAGCTACAAAATCCGAGTCATATTTTGTAGTCGATAGTTTTTTTGATGTAGGTAAAAAAAATATAAACCAATAAAAAAGCCCCGTATAAATTACGAGGCTTTAAAAATAAGGTTAATCAATTAATTATTATCACTTGCTTTAGGCTTTTGAGCATCTTTAGCTGCTGCGGCACTTGCTTTCATCTCTGCCATTTTAGCTCTTTGATCATCAGTTAATATTTCTTTTACAATTTTGTTGAACTTAGTGTTTACAGCTTTTATTTGGTCAGTATCAGGTTTGTTACCTTCTCCAGCGGCCTCTCTTAAAGCATCCATTGCTTTGTTTTTTTCTACATTTGCATTGTAAATTGTAGTTTTTTGATCAGCAGTTAGTGAAAGATTTTTTTCCATCATCTCTGTAGATTTGGCAGCTCTTTCTTCGGCTGTTTTCTTTTGTGCAAATGTGGTTCCAGCAACTGCTACAAAAAGGGCAATACTTAAGATTAGTTTTTTCATTTTTTTAAACGATTTATAATTGATGAGAGTTGCAAATTTTTAAAAGGTTTAATAAGTTAAATTAATTTTTATCGCCTTGTAATTGGCTAATAGATTTTTGCATTTGAGCCATCATAGTAGTTAAACTTTCCATGGTTGGTTCTGGTGTTGGTTGCGGTAATTCGGTAGAAATATAAGCCTTTGCTTTCCAGATTTCTAAAATATCATCTGCGGCAACAAAATAAGGCTCATAGATTATATTGTCTGAAACTAATTTTAAGCCTTTATCGGCTTTTAATTTAGACCCCATTCTTTTATAAACCACGCCATCGTTTTTACTGACAACAACAGCAGTTTCCCCAATCTTTAAATCATTCCAGTTTTCTACATACTCAGAAATAATGATAGAACCAGATGTTAGTGGCAGCATAGAATCACCTTTAATTTCAAAAGCCCTAAATGTGCCATTTTTAAAAATCGGGATAGAAAATTTTGGTAAGGCGCCAACAAATTCAGGATCGCCATAACCATTTAAATAACCAGCACTAGCTTTTACTGGTACTAATTCAATGTTCTCATTATCATCTTTATCAACCGTAATGCTTAATACTCTTACATTGTTATTATTTTTAGAAGGTTTTTGTTGCCATTTATCATTAATCGCTTCGTTAATCAATTCATCAATACTTAACTCAAAATAGACTGCAAATTTCTTTAAAAGGTCATACTTTGGTTCAGCTCGGTCTTCTTCATAAGCACCAACTAATGATCTTTTAATTTCCATGGCATCAGCAAACTGTTGTTGCGTTAAACCATTTTTCTTTCTTAAATATTTAATGTTATCTGATATTTTTCCCATCTCAAAAAAATAAATTTGCTTTTACTAAAATTATTAGTATTTTTATACCAATAAAATTAGTAAAAATTATTTGATTAATAAAATCAATTTTTTAAACAGTTAATCAATTTATTTAAGCAAGAGATACAATCATGAAAAAATTAGAAAATAAAAGATTTGTTTTTATAATTACCGATAGGAACAGAAATAATATCCATGTTGGTTTAAGTAGTAACCTAATAAAAACTATGGATTTTTATAGGATGATGCCAAACTTGTTTTTTGATGCTGGAAAGCAGCTCACTAATTTGGTTTATTTTGAAGAATTGAATTCAGAAAATATGGCGGAATCGAGATTCAAGACTATTAATAGATTCACAAGAACTCAAAAAGAAAAAATCATAAAATCAGTAAATACTGATTGGATGGATTTAACAAATGCATTAAAATATGAAGGCATTAATAAGAGGATAATCTTTACCCAACCTTTATTAAGTTTTGCTTCTTAGTTATATAAAATCATAGCGATGAATATTTATGTTAAACTTAAAATAAATATTCAATAATTTCTGTTAAGTACATTTTTATTTTAATTTGCATTTCTAAACTAAAATGAATTTAACGTATCTCTCTAATGAAACTACTTTTTAAAGTAATTTTAATTGCAGTTGGTTTCATATT
>JACMNZ010000068.1 GCA_014378285.1 Pseudopedobacter sp. | reverse complement strand
CATTGATGGTTAATGTGAGGATTTCTAAACCTATCTAATACATTTTTAGCAAAATCGTCAGTCTGCTCTTTTGAAACCTCATAAGGTATTGCAGGAGCTATTTCATTCAGCATTAAATCACGAATATAGCTTTCCATAGCTTCATTATCCATAGCTAATTTTACAGAATCAAACTCTGCCAAAAAGGCCAAACCACAGCTTAGAGTATGTGTTCCGTTAAGCAAACGAAGCTTTAGTTCCCTGTGTAAATTAATATCAGGAGTAATTATGACTCCAGTATCTGCTTTTGCAAAAGAAAGTTTATCCTTAACTATTTCGTTTCCTTCTATTGCCCAAAGGCGATAAACCTCTGACACGATCAATAAATTATCATCATAACCAAGTTCGGCTGTAATATCATTTAATTGATTGTTATCAGGCTTTCCCGGAACGATACAATCTACTAAAGAATTACAGAAATGATTGCTCTCACGCAGCCAGGTGATAAAATCTTGAGAAAGATTGTTCGTTTTACAAAGCGTCAATAAAATATCTTTTAATTGGGTCGCATTATCAATAATCAACTCTGTGGGTACAATTACTAAACCCTTATCTTTTGCGCCGTTAAAAGTGATAAAACGATGGTGTAATAAAGCCAATAATTTACCTGGAAAAGAAATTGGAGGTTGGGCTTTAATATCTTCTTCCACTAATTGAATTCCTATTTCTGTAGTATTGCTAATGATTATTTCTAAAGAATCAGAAGCAGCAAAATCCAAGATATCTTTCCATTGATTGCTTGCTGTTAATACTCTACTTATTGCAGAAGAAACAATATTTTGCTGAACGGTTTTACCGTTTTCTATTCCTTTGATGCAAATGGTATAAAGGTTATCTTGGTTATCAAATTCATCTGTATTCCCATGATCGGTAGATTTTACAACAACAATTCGCCCATTAAACAAACCTTGTCTGTTTGCTTTATCGATAAAAAAATCGGGCAAACCACGGAGTAAAACACCTGTACCAAATTGCAATACTTTCTCTGGGAGTTTAAAAAGATTTCTAGTAGGTTTTTCAACTTTACTAGAATTTAAGGCGTGAATATTTTCTTTACTTAAAATCATTAAAAAATGGACTTGTTTAAACTGGTATTATCTAAGGTTAATCCCACCAGACTTAACAAGTTTAATGATTTTAATATGGGTAATAAAGAAGTTCTGGTTTTTTATTTATGCAATCGATACCGATAAAATTATTCTGTAACCTGATAAGCAACTACCGAGTTTTTAAGAAAAGTGGGTACATATAAGATGTTGGTTTTTGGGTTAAACCCGATATCTGCCGTATTGATTTTATCATTCCTACTGTCTAATAAAAGATTGACTGTTCCATCTTTTTTAATATGATAAATTAATCCGGCCCAACATGTTCCAATAAATCCATCTTTATAGGGCTCAAGTCCATCACCACCGGATGCCAAACCTTCGGCAATGGTTGTTATACTTTTATCTGAGGCAACTTTAATAATTGAAGGCCCTTTAAGAATATATAAATCAGATTTAATACATTTTATACCGTTAGCATAGGTAATATTTTCTAAAAAAAGAGTGGGTTTATCATTAATGATTTTATAGATATTATTCAATTTGGTATCAGACACAAATACATTTCCTTTTTTATCTATGGAAACATCGTTTAAAAATAAACTGCCTTCAATTTTTATTTTCTCTAAAATTCGAGCTGTCTTAACATCAATTTTTATTACTTCATCTATATCGGCAACGTACATAATACTGTTATAAATAGCCATTCCTTTAGGGGCATTTAAACCTTTTACCCATTCTTTATTGATAATTAAACCGCTTTCGTTTAAAAAAGCGATGCCTCCTTTTCCATCCTTCTCGCTAGAATTACCATCAATTAATGAAACATAGAGCCAGTTACCATCTGGCAAAACAGATTCTGCAGTAGGTAAATCTTTGGTTTCCCATAGCTTGTTCAGTTTTAGCTGTGCATTAACGTT
>JACMNZ010000067.1 GCA_014378285.1 Pseudopedobacter sp. | reverse complement strand
TCGAGTATAGCGAAACGTTCAGGTGTTTTTCTGAGGTTTTTATTCTCAAGATAGCTCTCAAAAATCTTTTTTACCAGTTCAATGGTTTCTTGTATTGCCATAACTTTGTTAAGGTTCAAAGTTATTAAAATTTATCATTTTGATAAATGATATTTGAGATTTTGAGAATTAATGCAATTTTAGGCTGCCATCAGATAAGGCCCAAATTTTTTGAGGACGGTAAACAACCTCATTTTCTAATAATAGTTTAGCCAGTTCTTTATTTATCGCTATCAGCTCCGTAATTAAATCTTTTTGATAAGCAACTTCTTTCTTTAATCGATAATTTAAGAATTGACGAAGCTGTTTTAAAAGATTTTGATACGGATGCTTTAAAAAGTTGGTTAAAAAATATGCCTAAAGCAGAAAGTATAGGTCAGGTAATTAAATTGATAAAAGCATGATGATTAAAGAATGGTTAAATAGTTATCAGCCTAAAAATGAGGATAAAGATAAGGATGTTTTAAGAGAAATAATGCAAGAGATTACCTTAGCGGGATTATACAGAGCCGGTTTTTTTGCAAAAGCTGCCTTTTATGGAGGTACAGCTTTAAGAATATTTTATGGTTTGGGTAGGTTTTCTGAAGATTTGGATTTCTCTTTATTAAAGCCTGAAAGTGGTTTTTCTTTAAATAAATATCAAGATGCAATCTTAACAGAATTTAGTGCTTTAAGGGATGAAAGTTTCCATCAAAGAGAAAGAAAAAAAAGTAAAGGGTAATATCAATTATACATTTTTAAAATCAGAAACCATCTGGAGAGAACTAACTTTTGAAGGAATTATATCACAGAGCGGTTTAGACCAAATTGCAAATATTAAGATTAAATTAGAAATAGATATTGCACCACCTTTAGGTTTTGAAACCGAAGAGAATTTACTAATAAAACCATTTTCATTTTATGTGAAGTGCTTAACGCTACCAAGTTTATTTGCTGTAAAAATGCATGCATTGCTTTTTAGGAAATGGGGAACTAACGTAAAAGGTAGATATTGGTATGATATGGAATGGTATATTAAAAAAGGAATATCGCTCAATCTAAATCATTTTTTACAAAGAGCAATTGATAGTGGTGATTGGAAAAAAGAAACAATTTCTAAACAAGAATTTAATCAGCTTTTATCAGAAAAAATTGATACGGTTGAAATGAAATATATTAAAGATGATATCAAAAGATTTATAAAAAACGAGAAAGAAATTGAAATATGGGAACCAAAGTATTTTCATGATTTGGTAAAACTTTTAAAAATTGAGAGTTAATTTAATTTCATCAACCCCCAATCACCACCTCAGAATCAAACCTTTCCACATCCGTAATGCCTTTAACCTGTTTTAGTTCTTGAATTAGGTTTTCTAAATGAATAGTATTGTTTACATAAACCATGATAGTCCCGTTAAAAATCCCTTGGTCGGTATCAACAGTGATAGAACGCATATTCACTTTAAAGTCGGTTGAAATGACTTGAGTTAGGTTATTAATTAAACCAACTTCATCAATGCCTGTTATGCGCAAACCGGTTAAAAATGCCAATTGTTTCTGGCTTGTCCATTTTGCTTTTAAAATGCGGTAACCAAAACTCGACATTAATTTTGTAGCGTTGGGGCAGTTTGTTCTATGGATTTTTATTCCATCAGAAACAGTTACGAAACCAAAAACATCATCCCCAGGAATGGGATTACAACAATTAGAAAGTTTATAATCTATTTTTTGTAAATCCTCCCCAATTAAAAGAATATGGCTATCCTTGGTTTTAACCTGTTGAATTATTTTTTGTATTTGATCATCATCAGATTCCTGGGCAGGTTTTTGTTCAACAACTTTTTCTGATGCTGCAAATTCTTTTAAATCTTTAAGATCTATTAAACCTTTGGCTACATTATAAAAAACATCCTGTGTTGATCCTAACTTAAAATAGTAGCTCAATTTTAAAATGTTATCTGTATTGTAGGTAATTTTTAACGATTTAAGCTTACGTTCTAAAACCTCTTTACCATCTTCGGCAATTTTTCTGCGTTCTTCTTTTAATGATGATTTAATTTTCGCCTTAGCCTTTGCTGTGACTACAAAGTTGAGCCAATCCTCTTTTGGAGCTTGTTTGCCCGAAGTGATTACTTCTACTTGATCTCCGTTTTGAAGTTTATAAGAAAGTGGTACCAATTTATGGTTCACTTTGGCACCAATACATTTTGCACCTACGTCAGAGTGGATTTCAAAAGCAAAATCCAAAGCTGTAGCTTCTATGGGTAGCTGGATTAAATCACCCTTAGGGGTAAAAATGAAAATCTCATCAGAGAAAAGGTTCATCTTAAATTCATCCAAAAAGTCTAGTGCATTAGCTTCAGGATTACTTAACATATCCCTTACTTTATTTACCCATTGGTCTAAACCGCTATCAGAGGAAGATTCTTTGTATTTCCAATGTGCGGCAAAACCTTTCTCTGCAATTTCGTTCATACGCTGTGTACGTATTTGAACTTCTACCCATTGCCCTTTTGGCCCCATTACCGTGGTATGTAAAGATTCATATCCGTTTGCCTTTGGCGATGAAATCCAATCCCTCAACCTATCCGGATTAGGGCGATAAAGATCGGTAACTATAGAATACGCTTTCCAAGAATCAGACTTTTCATTTTCTGCCAAACTATCCAAAACAATACGGATGGCAAAAAGGTCATATACCTCTTCAAAAGGAATTCCCTTCTTTTTCATCTTATTCCATATAGAATGAATAGATTTTGGGCGGCCTACAACAATTGCATTTAGATCAAGTTCTGCTAAAATCTTATTTATTGGGCCAACAAACTCTTTAATAAAATGCTCTCTTTCTGTTTTTTTCTCGTTTAATTTTGTGGCGATGAATTTATAGGTCTCCGGCTCCATATATTTCATAGAGAGGTCTTCTAATTCAGATTTTATCGCATATAAACCCAAACGATGGGCTAGTGGAGCGTATAAATAAATCGTTTCAGAACAAATTTTAAGCTGTTTATCGCGAGGCATAAAATTCATGGTTCGCATATTATGCAAACGGTCGGCAAGTTTTATTAAAATCACCCTTACGTCATCCGCAAGGGTAAGCAACATTTTCCTAAAGTTTTCTGCCTGTATAGAGCTATTGGCATCAAAAACACCAGATATTTTAGTTAGGCCATCAATAATTCTAGCAACCTTTTTGCCAAATTCTTTTTCAATATCTTCTAAAGAAATATCTGTATCCTCCACTACATCATGTAAAAGAGCACAAACAATAGAAGTGGTTCCTAAGCCAATTTCTTCGGCAGCAATTTGTGCAACGGCAATAGGATGGTAAATATAAGGCTCACCAGATTTTCTACGCATTTCCTTATGGCTTTCTACGGCTAAATCAAATGCCATGCGTATCATTTTTTTATCACCCTTTTTTAGAGTTGATTTACAAGCCCTCAATAAAGCCCGATACCTTTTTAAGATTTCAGATTTTTCTGCTTCTATATCAATTATATAATCTTTCATTGAATATGATGTATTTCTAAAAGTATAAAAATTAAATAAACCAAATTAGGGTTACTTATTATTGATTTATTAATTAATAAGGTATAAATTTGTATATTAAAACTATGAAACCGAAAGCTTTGTTTTTTTCTTGCGTCTTTCTTTTTTTGGCTGGGTTATGCCAGGCACAGGTAGCTTATGGTTCTAAAGATACCTTAAAAGTGGCAACAACCAATTATAATGGAGAAATAATTCCTTGGGTTGTAATTGGTGAGGTAACTGTAATTGATAGGCGAACCTTTAAATCAAAAGAAGAATTTGACAAATATAGGAGATTGAGATATAACGTTTTAAAAGTATTGCCTTATGCAAGGTTTGCCGGACAAAGATATAGGCAATTAGAAAAAGATTTAGCTTTAACTAGCGATAAAAGAAAACAAAAGCAACTGATTAAAAGTTGTGATAAAGAAATAAAGGATTTATTTAACGATAAAATTAAGAACTTAACCATTTCCCAAGGCGAAATTTTAATAAAATTAGTGGATAGGGAAACCGGAAATAGTAGTTATGATTTAGTTAAAGATTTAAAAGGAAATGTTTCTGCATTTGTAGTCCAATCTGTTGCCAAGATATTTGGACATGATCTTAGAAGCAAGTACGATGTAGACCAAGAGATGGATATTGAAGGTATTATCCATTCTGTTGGATATTACTCTTATCAATAATATAATGACAGAAAAAAATATTTACGCTTTTGAAGTAGAAAATTTAAAAGGGGAAAAAATTAGTTTAAAACAATACGAAGGAAAGGTGCTTTTGATTGTCAATACCGCTTCAGAATGTGGTTTTACTCCTCAATTAAAAGGTTTAGAAGAATTAAGAAAAGATTTTAAAGATGAAAAATTTGAAATCTTAGCTTTCCCAAGTAATGATTTTGGACAACAAGAACCCTTAAATGATGAAGCCATAGGTAAGTTTTGTGCCATAAATTACCATACACACTTTCCTATCTTCAAGAAAATGAGAGTAAGGGGAGATTACGCTTCTCCTCTTTATAAATTCCTTTCAGAAAAAAAACTAAACGGTAACGTCAACTCAAGTCCACGATGGAATTTTCATAAATATATTGTGAACCAGAAAGGAGAAGTGGTAGATTATTTTTATTCCTTTACTAAGCCAAACTCGGCAAGGGTAAAAAAGAAAATTCAAAAATTATTGGGAAGCGTTAAAAAGACCTCATGAAATTAGATTTACTTTTTATAGTTGCCCACCCAGATGATGTTGAATTAGGTGCGGCTGGTACAATTCTAAAACATAAAAAAGCAGGTAAAAAGGTTGGAATTATTGATTTGACTAGAGGTGAGTTAGGTACCAGAGGAACTTCAGAAACCCGTAAACAAGAAGCTGCTAATGCAGCAGATATTTTGGGTTTAGATGTAAGGGAAAATTTGGCAATCAGAGATGGTTTTTTTAAAAACGATGAAGAAAATCAGTTAAAAGTTATTGCGGCAATTAGAAAATATCAGCCGGAGATTGTAATCACCAATGCTTATGAAGACCGCCATCCCGATCATGCAAGAGCTTGTGAATTGGTCAATGATGCTTGTTTCTTATCGGGATTATCAAAAATTGAAACCTCACTAGATGCAGAAAGACAAAAACCCTACCGTCCC
>JACMNZ010000409.1 GCA_014378285.1 Pseudopedobacter sp. | reverse complement strand
TTTTTTATTTACAATCGTTTTAAACATTTATTAATTGTTAATGGATAATCATCAAAAAAAAGGAGGCTCAGTTGCCTTGATTTTAATTGTATTAATAGTTTTAGCTTGCGTTTTAATTTTGCCAGGTGTTTATAAGAAATATATTAAAGCCAATACAAATATCGAAAATAAAACCTATTTATATATACCTACAAATGCAAATTATCAGCAAGTTTTAGATTCTATTGATAAGCATCAAATATTAAAAGACAAAAAAACCTTTTTAGACTTAGCAAAAGACCGGGAATTCAGTTCTAAGATAAAATCAGGTAAATACCCTTTTAAAAAGGGAATGAACAATAGACAGATCTTGAATATGCTTATTGCTGGAAATCAGGAACCTGTTGAAGTTGGTTTTAGAAACATCAGGTTAAAAGAAAATTTTGCAGCTGTAGCGGCAAAAAAACTAGAATTTGATTCATTATCACTAATTAACTTAATTGATTCTACAAATTTTATAGCTAAATACGGCTTTACAAAGGATAATATCTATACCATGTTTATCCCAAATTCTTACCAGCTGTATTGGAATATTTCTGCCAAAGATTTCTTTGAGAGGATGAACAAGGAATATGAAAATTTTTGGACAGATGAAAGAAAAGGCAAAGCAAAAGAATTAGGATTATCACCACAAGAGGCTGATATTTTAGCATCTATTGTTGATAGTGAAGCTTTAATGGATAAAGAAATGCCAACCATTGCAGGTTTATATTTAAATCGTTTAAAAAGAGGCATAAAACTAGAGGCGGATCCAACTGTTATTTTTGCTAATAACGATTTTACCATTAGGCGAGTTTTAAACAAGCATTTAAGAAAAGATTCTCCTTACAATACATATTTATACAAAGGGTTACCTCCAGGACCAATCATGATGCCTTCTATAGCAGCCATAGACGCTGTTTTAAACCATGAAAACAATAATTACATTTATATGTGTGCAAAGGAAGATTTTTCTGGTTACCATAATTTTGCTGATAATATAAAAGATCACCAGGCTAATGCAAAAAGGTTTCAACAAGCTTTAAACGTAAGAAATATCAAAAAATAATGTTTGAGTTTGAAACTAGTTTAAGGGTAAGATATGCCGATACAGACCAAATGGGATATATGTATTATGGTAATTATGCTGCTTTTTTTGAAGTTGCCCGTACAGAGATGCTACGCAGTTTAGGTTTGACGTATAAAAGTATGGAACAAGATGGCGTGATGATGCCTGTTTTAGAACTAAAATCTAAGTATATAAAACCTGCTTTGTATGATGAAGTGATTAAAGTTAAAGTGATCATCAATCAAAAGCCAAGTGTTAGGATTATATTTATTTACCAGTTATTTAATGAAAATAATGAACTGATACACTTGGGAGAAACAACTTTAGTTTTTGTGGATATGAAAAGGAATAAGCCTTGCTTACCTCCCAAAAATTTTATGGAAAAGATTGAGACTTATTTTCCTAACTTAGATTAATGCTTTGGTTTCATCAATTTCTTTTAAGATTTAAATTTTACCAAACATTTATTGAGTGGACAAAGGTGGTTATTTTACCTGGTTTTAGTCCACTACCACTTTATACGGTTGCATCATTTTTCTTTCAGGAAATACAAAAAGATTCTTTGGTTAACAAAGCTTCTTCTTTGGCCTACAATTTTATGATGGCATTATTCCCGTCTATCATTTTTCTATTTACGCTGATTCCTTACATACCAATTAATAACTTTCAAAACCAACTAATGGCACTTATCTCTATATTATTGCCAGAGAATGCATATTTAGCTTTTGAATCTACTTTAGAAGATATAGTAAAAAATCAAAACTCTAAACTGCTTTCTTTAGGATTTATCTTGGCTTTATTTTTTGCAACAAATGGCATCAATACTTTAATGGAGGCATTTAATAAATCGTCGTTAATTGTAGAGACACGTACTTGGTTTAAACAAAGATTTGTTGCCCTAAACCTTACCCTGTTAACTGCTTTTTCATTAATAATTGGGGTAGCGGTTATGGTAATTGGTGAATTTGTAATCACATTTGTAAGAAACGAGTTGCATTTAAAAGATGGTGCTTTTTGGATTTATCTAATAATGATAAGCAGGTGGTTAATCATCATTGTCGTATACTTTGTTACTATTTCTTTACTATATAGATACGGACCTGCAAATTCTAAGAAATGGAAGTTTTTTAGCGCAGGGTCTTGGTTTGCTACCATATTAGCCATTTTAACTTCATTCGGGTTTACTTATTACATCAATAATTTTGGCACCTATAATAAGCTTTATGGGTCTATTGGTACTTTATTGGTGGTTATGCTTTGGCTTTATCTTAATTCTTTAATTTTACTAATAGGTTTTGAATTAAATGCCAGTTTAGATCTATCTAAAAGAAGCGTTAAAATCCATAAGCCAAGATTTAATACTTTCAAATCTGCTAACACAGAAAAATTAAGATAAAAAAAAGCCCCAAATTTCTTTGGGACTTTCAATTTTATTGATTGTTTAAAATTAAATTTGGTCAATAGTCTTTTTAACTTCCGCAGCCTTATCTAATTTATTCAGCTTAATGTAAACTTCTCTTAAAGTATTTAAAGTGTTTAAATCTTTAGGATTTAGTTCTATTGCCCTTTCTAATAAAGGTACAGCTTTACTCAATTCAGCTTCAAATTTTTTCTTTAACTCATTGTATTTTACATCTGAGGATTTGTTATTAGGCAACTTGTTAGCTTGAGTTATGTATTCATTACCTTTATTGATATTAATAACTGCTAAGTTATAAATAGCATCAGAATAACTTGGGTCTATTTCTAAAGCTTTGTTATAAGATTCTTCTGCTTTATCTAATTGTTTATTGGCCGAGTAAGCCACACCAGCAACAAAGTATAAGGTTTTGTTTTTTGGATCTCTAGCAAGTGCATTTTCTATTTTAGTAATTTGCTTTGCTGCTTGTCCGCGGTTTAAATAAATATTTAACTCATCATAAATTAAAGTAATAAAATCGGGATGCTTTAACCTTCCCTCTTCTATTACTTTTAAAGCATTTGTTGTATCAGTTTTAGTTAAATAAATCTTTGCCAATTCATCATATAATGCGGGATTATTTGGATTTATATCAATTGTCTTTCGATAGTATTTTGCAGCTTCATCATACATTTGTGCACCGTTTGCAGCAATTGCGGTATACATATTAAATAAAGAATCTTGCGGCTTAACATCTGCTATAAATTTAAAAGAGTTGTAAGCCTCTTTATAATCTTTTTTGTTAAAAGCTGCAACACCTTTGTTCTGCATCATTATGGCTAAATTTTGCTCAGAACTTTCAATGTATTTTACATTTTCTTTGTTTGTATCAAGTTCTTTAGCTTTTGTTAAAGCATCTTGTGCAGCTTTAAAAGCAGATTCTGAATTTGCTTTATTTACCGTATCAGTAACTGCAATGGAAGAAAGGATGATAGAACGATAAGCCCATAATTCTGGATTATCTTTAGTTTTATCATTAACTATTGCTTTATTTGTAGATTCTTTAGCCAAATTTAAAAGCTCCAATTGTTTTTTCATCGGAGATTTAGTTTGTAATCCTACCTCATACAAAGCATAATTTTGTTTGGCACTATTAATCTCACTTTTTTGCGCAAAAGCAACAAAAATGTAAGAAAACATCATTAAACTTAAAACGGTCTTTTTCATTCTTTAAAATTGTTGTTTCTAATTTAGTTATCTTCTTCGTTATTATCTTCTTCTTTGCCTTCAGAAGTATCATCTTCTGCTTCAGGCTCCTCATTTAAATCTTCTGGAGTCTCTTCCACAACATCCAAAACTTCACCATCGGTTACGATAACGCTTTCATCCAAGACTTCTTCGTCATCATGTTCTACCTTTGCCACTGATGCGATTGAATCTTTTCCTTTCAGAGTAATCAATCTAACACCTTGAGTAGCTCTACCCATTACTCTTAAACTGCTCATCGCAATTCTTATTACAATACCAGAACGATTAATAATCATTAAATCGTCTTTATCAGTAACATCTTTTATAGAAACCAATTTACCGGTTTTGTCTGTAACGTTGATGGTTTTTACGCCTTTACCGCCTCTATTGGTTACTCTATAGTCATCAACATCGGTACGCTTTCCGTAACCGTTTTCTGAAACTACCAAAATAGTACTTTCAGTTGACTCAACACTTATCATACCAACAACCTCGTCATCTGGGCCAGATAATCTAATTCCTCTTACACCTGTTGCTGTTCTACCCATTGGCCTAACTTTAGATTCGTTAAATCTAATAGCCCTTCCACTGCGTAAAGCCATTACAATTTCTGATGTGCCAGAAGTTAAGTTTGCTTCTAATAATTCGTCACCATCATTAATATTTATGGCATTGATACCATTGCTACGTATGCGACTGTAAGCCTGCAAAGTTGTTTTCTTAATAGTACCTTTCTTGGTACACATAATGATGTAGTTGTTTGCCAAGTAATCTTGGTCTTTTAAGTTCACTACTTTAACATAAGCCCTAATCTTTTCTTCTTTTTCTATGTTAATGATATTTTGAAGTGCTCTACCTTTGCTAGTTCGCGTTCCTTCTGGAATTTCAAATACCCTTAACCAATAACACTTTCCTTTATCGGTAAAGAACAATAAATAATTATGGTTGGATGCGATGAATATATGCTCAATAAAATCTTCGTCCCTAGAATTAGACCCTAAACTACCTTTTCCACCTCTACCTTGTATGCGATATTCGGTTAGTGCAGTTCTTTTGATATAACCCTCTCTAGAAATAGTGATGACCACATCTTCATCTGCAATGAAATCTTCGGTCATCATTTCTGCTGCCGAGTGAACTATTTGCGTTCTACGTTCATCGCCGTATTTTTCCTTCATCTCTAGCAATTCATCTTTGATGATTTGCATCCTTAAACCTTCATCATTTAAGATAGAGTTTAAATAATCGATGGTTTTCATCAATTCAGCATATTCGTCTTTAATCTTGTCTCTTTCAAGACCAGTTAAACGACGAAGCGTCATATCTAAAATTGCCCTTGCTTGGATATCGGATAAACCGAACTGAGAAATTAAACCTAACCTAGCCTCTTCTGGAGTTTGGGAAGCCCTAATCAATTTGATAACTTCCTCTATATGATCTAAAGCAATTAATAACCCTTCTAAAATATGAGCTCTTTTTTCAGCTTCTGATAGTTCAAATTTTGTTCTTCTAACTACAACCTCATGGCGATGCTCTACAAAATGACGAATCAAATCTTTGAGGTTTAACATCATTGGGCGCCCATGCACCAAAGCAATGTTGTTAACACTAAACGAAGTTTGTAAAGCCGTGTGTTTATAAAGGTTGTTTAAAACGATAGCTGCATTTGCATCACGCTTAATCTCATAAACCACACGCATCCCGTCCCTATCAGATTCATCCCTGATTTCTGAAATTCCTTCAATTTTTTTATCATTAACCAAATCGGCAGTTCGCTCAATCATCATGGCTTTATTTACCTGATAAGGTATTTCGCTCACAATAATTCGTTCCCTATCATTTGGTAAAGTTTCAATTTCTGCAACGGCCCGCATCATAATACGGCCACGACCTGTTTCAAAAGCATCTTTAACACCTTCATAACCATAAATGATACCACCGGTAGGGAAATCTGGTGCTTTCACATGTTGCATCAATTCAGGAATCTCGATATCTTTATTATCGATGTAGGCCATGATTCCATCAATACACTCCGTTAAATTATGCGGAGCCATATTAGTGGCCATACCTACTGCAATGCCAGAACCTCCATTAACCAATAGATTTGGAAATTTTGAAGGTAAAACTGTTGGCTCTTGTAACGAATCATCAAAGTTTAAACGATAATCAATGGTATCTTTATTAATGTCTGCCAACATTTCTTCGGCCATTTTTTTGAAACGAGCCTCCGTATAACGCATTGCAGCTGGCGAATCACCATCGATAGACCCGAAGTTGCCCTGTCCGTCTACTAATGGATAACGCAGGCTCCAAGGTTGCGCCATACGCACCATGGTATCATAAACTGAGCTATCACCATGAGGGTGATACTTACCTAAAACCTCCCCAACGATACGGGCAGATTTTTTATAAGGCTTGTTACTTGCTAATCCCAAATCCAACATTCCGTATAAAACCCTACGATGTACTGGCTTTAATCCATCTCTAACATCGGGCAAAGCCCTAGAAACAATAACCGACATCGAATAATCGATGTAAGCCGATTTCATTTCTTCCTCGATATTTATTTTTATGATTTTATCAAACTGTGCTTCGCCTGAATCGGTTTCTTCTGCCATAATTTAGTTTATTCAAAAATAAAGGGATTTACCCTTGAAAAATTGTATGCGAAGTTAATAAATTAAGGCTAATTGAAGGCTGGTTTGGATAATTTTTTATCAGCAAAATGATTGATTTTTTTATGGTTTATAAGTGAATGAAAAATAAAAATTCAAAGAATAAAAAATTCTCAATTTTTTATTCTGCTTGGTAAATATTGATATACTATTTGGTAGTTTTCATTAATTAATTTTGGACTTTGATGTCCAATTTTAAAATCTTTTATTTGCGGAGTAGGTTCGCAAACATAATAATTTTGTCCCTTGTAAATAATGGGTTTGCCTAGCGCTTTATCAAAATTTACTGCCATAGTAATATGAGTTGGATACAATATAGCAATCATAGGTAAATTATAAATCTCTTTTACCAAATAAAAAAACAAGGCAACCCTATCGTCGCAATCGCTATAATTACTAATTAATGTTTGCTCTGGAGATAAACGTTTTTCTTTACCAAAGTTTTCTTGATCGCTTTCATATAAAAAAGCATTTCTGGTAAAACGCATCAAATAATCAACACCTTTTTTTTGACTTAACCCTATAAGATTTTTTTTTAGGTAAGGAATTAAGGATTGATAGGTTTCCCTGCTCAACGGGATATTAAAATAAGATTCAAAATCTACAACAGGGTAGTTCTTAAACAAATTTTGAACCTCGTTATTTAGTTTCACATTAAAATGATAGCTAACCTCCTTATAATCAAACTGAAATATTTTATCTTGATAATTTTCAGGTTTGAAATCTGGGATTTGGGTAACCTTGTAAGAAAACATCACATTAGTCTCTGGTAAAGCAATATCTACTGGATATAATTTATCCTTTTGATAATCGGCATTTGGATAATCATGAAAATTTAAACAAACTAATTGTTTTTTACCGTCTTTATAAAACGGGATATCACTGATATCATCATCGCTCCAGACATAAAACAACAACTGATTTTTACCAACTGCTAGCCTGGTATCATAACCGGATTTTAATAAAAAAAACCATTTGTAAAGTGTATATCTTTCATAATTAAGTTCTTTTGGGCTTATCTGTTGAACGGTTTTTCTAATCAGTTGATAATAGAACCAATCATTTAACTTTTCTTTGTTTTTATAACTGATTAGTGTGTTGATTAATGGTTGAAAGTCTTGTTTGCTGGCAGCATTGTAGAATTTCTTTACAGATTCTTGAGTTAAAGAATCATTGTAAGGTATATTTGATGCACTATCAATCTTAATGTCAAATGTTTGATCATAAAATTGAAATGCAATATTTTGGGCATAAACATGATTAATTGAAAAGCAGATAAAGCTTACCAATAAGAAAAGAAGTTTATTTAATTTCCTAAATATCAATGCTAATTAAATTTTATTAATTTTAAATTTACATAAAATTAACATTAAATTAACATTAGAGGAGGGAATTATTTATTAAAATCAAAAAATAGATTTTCTGATTAAATTTTAACCTTAAAATAGGGTTAAGGTTTATAAATTTTGGTTCCCATCATCTTGGCCACATACTTCCCGATAATATCAAATTCTAAATTTACGGTATCGCCAGATTTAATATTTTGAAGGTTAGTATGCTCAAAAGTGTAAGGGATAATAGCAACAGAAAAAGTATTAACGCCTGAATTAATCACCGTTAAACTTATTCCATTTATGCAAACAGACCCTTTTTCTACGGTTACGTTTCCATTTTTAGCATCATATTGAAAGGTAAAAACCCAACTTCCGTTTGTTTCTTCCACGGTTTGGCAAATAGCAGTTTGATCTACATGACCTTGAACTATATGACCATCTAAACGACCATTCATTTGCATACAACGCTCCAGATTAACCAAATCGCCAACTTTAAAAAATCCAATATTGGATTTTCGCAAAGTTTCATCAATAGCTGTAACGGTGTGCTCATCATCGGCCAAAGCCACAACTGTTAAGCAAACCCCATTGTGGGCAACAGACTGATCAACTTTTAAATCTTTAGAAATAGCACATTTGATAGTGATATGCAAATTTCCCTGCTCTTTTACTAATTGGGTAACTGTTCCCAAAGTTTCTATAATTCCTGTAAACAAAATTGTATGATTTTATTAATAAGTTTTCCTATTCTTTTGCCAAGCAGAAGCTGTTTGTGCAACTTTATTTATAACCGTTTTGTTTTCTTTTTTAGATAATAATTGAGTAGCAAAAATGGCTGCAATCATCACTTCTTCCTCATCCTGATTATCTAACATTTGCGGCTCAAAATATTTACCCACAAAATGCGTGTCAAAATTTCCTGAAATAAAAGCCTGATGCTGCATTACAAATTTACCAAACGGTAAAGTGGTTTCAATTCCCGTAATCTCATATTCATCTATCGCCCGTATCATTCTTTCAATTGCTTCT
>JACMNZ010000408.1 GCA_014378285.1 Pseudopedobacter sp. | reverse complement strand
GAGGTTCTCAGTTTTTTGTTTGCCACAGCCGTAACAATACCGCACATTTAGACCGTAACCATACATGCTTTGGTAAAGTGATTGATAATGTTGATGTTGTAGACGATATCAAACAAGGCGATAGAATACTTTCGATAGACCTTATAGAAGATTAATAAAAAAGATATGAATTTAGCAGGTTTAGTTGCCGTATCTGGCAAGCCCGGATTGTACAAATTAGTTGGTCAGAACAAATCTGGCTATATTTTAGAAAGTTTAGATGATTTAAAATCTAAAACTATCGTAAACATATCTACGGCTAAATTAGCTTCGCTAGATGATATTACCGTTTATGGTGAGGATGAGGATTTAAAGTTGAAAGATGTTTTCGAAAAAATGAAAGCAGCAAGCAATGTCCCTGAAGCAAAAGCCGATGGTAAAGTTTTGAGGACATTCTTTTTTGAAGTCGCCGCAGACCATGATGAGCAAAGAGTTTATTCTTCAGATATTAAAAAGATTGTTACTTGGTTTCATATATTAAAGGATATGCCTTTGTTTTCTGAAGAAGAAGTGAAGGTTGAAGCAGGTACAGAAAGCGATTCTGATAATAAAGAAGCTAAAAAAGAAATAAAATTAGAAAAGCCAAAAGCAGGAGCAACAGCTAAGCCAAAAAATCAGAAAGTAGCAAATACAAAAAGTGCCGCTGTTAAGAAAACCGGAGGAAGTAAAAATCCTTAATTTTATGTCATCCTGAGAGCAGTATAGAGTAAACAAAAATTATTATCCTTATTTGAGTAGAAGGATAATTTGGGCGTTTTTACACGCTTTTCACTATATCTTTTTGGCCTAAAAAAGCCAAAAAGGATGCCGTTTCAATCATTAACGCCTTGTAGTGTGGTTATAAAGTGATAAAACAAATGCTTTCAGTTTTCTGAAAGCGTTTGTTAAATTTTCAAGATTTTCATTAGCCAAAAAATAGGAATAAACCGTCTAATCCAAAAAAAAGTTATTTAAATATTCTTTCCCTTCATCGCTTGCGAAACCGCAGCATCCATCAATCTTTCTGCAAAGGGGCGTGTATATTCGTTTAAAGCCTCTACAGCACTTAAAATAGTATCTTTATCAGCAGAAGAAACTTTCTTTTTTAAATTCGAAATCAATTCTAAGGTTTTTGTTTTCTCTTCTTCGTTTAAGAAATCACCATTTTTATTGATGAATCTTTCTGTGGTGTAAATTATTTGCTCGCCTTCGGTTTTGGCTTCCACAATCATCCGTTGCGCCACATCATCTTTGGCATGAGTAACGGCATCTAACAACATTTGCTCTACCTCATCATCCTTTAAACCGTAAGTTGGTTTTACTTCAATGTGCTGTTTAACTCCAGAGCGCAACTCAATAGCTTGGATAGTTAGGATTCCATCGGCGTTAAGCAAAAAATTAATATCTACTTTTGGCAAACCTGCAGGCATTGATGGAATACCTCTTAAATCAAATTCTGCCAGTTTTCTATTTTCTTTAACTAAATCTCGTTCGCCTTGATAAACAGCAATTTTC
>JACMNZ010000407.1 GCA_014378285.1 Pseudopedobacter sp. | reverse complement strand
TAAATAGGATATTGAAATTTTTTATCGAACGCCTTTATGCCTAAACTAAATGAAGTGCTATATTTATTAGTGATGATTTTACTGCACTCGAAACAGGTTTCATTATAAAGATCCATATAGGTATAAGCGTTTTTTAGCAAATTAAGGTTTTTTGATTCAAATTGTTTTGTAAAGCTAAAAACAAAATCTTTAATTTTGGATTTTAACATCAATGAAAGCACAATCCAAAATACATATCATCGGTTCAGGATTTTCTGGTCTAGCGGCTGCCGCCGTTTTATCGAAAAAAGGTTATGACGTAACCATTATCGAAAAAAACGAACAACCCGGTGGCAGGGCTAGGTTGTGGGAAAGCAAGGGGTTCACTTTTGATATGGGCCCTAGTTGGTATTGGATGCCTGATGTTTTTGAGAATTATTTTGCTTTGTTCGGTAAAAAAGTAACTGATTTTTATGATTTAAAAAGATTAGACCCTGGCTATAGAGTTTATTTTGGTAAAGATGATTTTATGGATATTCCTGCTAATATGCAAGAGTTAGAAGCACTTTTTGAAAAGTATGAAAAAGGAAGTAGCATTGGCTTAAGAAAATTTATGGATCAAGCGGCGTACAAATATAAATCTGCCATGGGCGATTATGTTTTTAGACCTTCGCACTCTATCACAGAATTTATTGATATCCGATTACTCATCGAAAGTATCAGAATCCACATGTTAAAACCGATGAGTAAACATGTAAGACAATATTTTACCAACCCTAAACTTATCCAACTTTTAGAATTTCCAGTACTTTTTTTAGGGGCAACGGCTCAAAAAATACCAGCAATGTATAGCCTAATGAACCATGCCGATTTAGCGATGGGAACTTGGTACCCGATTGGTGGAATGTATGAAATTGTAAGGGCAATGGTTAAAATTGCCGAAAGCCAAGGCGTAAAAATTATTTTAAATACCGAGGTAAAAAAGATTCAAATTGAAAATGGTACAGCTAAAAAGCTGATAACTTCTAAAGGTGATTATGATACAGATTTTGTGGTTGCCGCGGGCGATTATCATTTCATAGAACAAAACTTGATCGAAAAAAAATACCGCAATTACGATGAAAAATACTGGGATAGCCGTGTAATGTCGCCATCATCTCTCCTATTTTACGTTGGTTTAGATAAAAAGATTGAAGGCATACAACATCATAATCTTTTTTTTGATGAGGATTTAGACCAACATGCTAAAGAAATTTATACCGAGCCACAATGGCCAACAAAACCTTTATTCTATGTTTCTTGCGTTTCTAAAACCGACTTAGGCTCTGCTCCAGAAGGTCAAGAAAATGTGTTCTTTTTAATTCCTTTAGCTCCCGGTTTAACCGATACTGAAGAACTAAGGGGAAAATATTACCAAATTATGATGGATAGATTTGAGAAAATAACAAATCAAACCATCCGTGGGCATGAAATTGTAAAACGCAGTTATGCCATGAATGATTTTGTAAACGATTATCATTCTTTTAAAGGAAATGCCTACGGTTTAGCAAACACCTTATCACAAACAGCTTTCTTTAAACCATCTATGAAAGCAAAAAAAATCAAGAATTTATTATTTACTGGTCAACTCACAGTTCCTGGCCCTGGAGTTCCTCCTTCTATTATTTCGGGACAAGTTGTTGCTAAAGAAGCCGATTTGATTTTAAAAGGTTAGTATTTGCAGTCTAAATGTAATTAACCTTACCTTTGCGGCTTTCAAAAACAAAAAAATTCTATGAAGGCAATTCTCAACTTATTCGATTTTAAACAGAAAATAGATTATAAAGTTGAGATTTTAGCTGGGATTACGGTTGCAATGACCATGATGCCTGAATCACTTTCATTTGCAATTTTGGCGGGTTTCCCTCCATTGGTTGGGCTGTATGCTGCCTTTATTATGGGTTTGGTCACTTCTATTTTTGGCGGCCGGCCTGGATTAATTTCTGGAGGAGCAGGTGCAACAGTAGTGGTTTTAATTGCTTTAATGAGGTCTAATGGAATTGAATACGTTTTTGCTGCAGTTGCTTTGGCAGGAGTTGTTCAGCTTTTAGTGGGCATTTTTAAATTTGGTAAATTTATACGTTTAGTGCCACAACCAGTAATGTATGGCTTTGTTAACGGATTGGCTATCATTATATTTATGGCTCAATTTGAACAATTTAAAACCGTAGTAAATGGCGAAGCAACTTGGTTAACAGGTTCGCCTTTATTTATTATGGCGGGTTTAGTGGCGTTAACTGTTGCTATTGTATTTATTTTTCCTAAAATAACTAAAGCAGTTCCCCCATCATTGGTAGCAATTATTGTGGTTTTTTTAATTGTTTTAGGATTTAATATCGATACAAAAACGGTGAGTGATATTGCATCTGTAAGTGGCGGCTTCCCTCCTTTCCACATCCCTAACATCCCCTTAAATTTTAAGACTTTAGAAATCATATTACCCTATTCATTTATTATGGCTGGAGTTGGATTAACCGAGGGTTTGCTGACTTTAAATTTAGTGGATGAAATGACTGCTACAAGAGGAAAAGGAAACAGGGAATGTATTGCCCAAGGAAGCGCTAATATTTTAAACGGATTTTTTTATGGGATGGGCGGTTGCCCTATGATAGCCCAAACTTTAGTGAATTTATCTGCTGGCGCAAGAGCAAGACTATCTGGAATTGTAGCGTCCATTACCATATTAATGATTATCCTTTTTGGGGCACCTGTTATTGGATTATTACCTATGGCTGCTCTAACTGGTGTAATGATTATGGTTGCGATAGGCACTTTTGAATGGATTAGCTTCAGGATTATAAATAAAATGCCTAAACAAGATGTATTTGTGGGAATTTTGGTTGCAGGGATTACCGTTTGGTTACACAATTTAGCTTTGGCGGTATTAATCGGGGTAATCATTTCTGCATTGGTTTTTGCTTGGGAAAGCGCAAAACGCATTAGAGCTAGGAAACATATTGATGAAAATGGCATCAAACATTATGAAATTTATGGCCCTCTTTTCTTTGGTTCTGTAACTGCTTTTAACGAAAAGTTTGATGTTTTAAACGACCCTGAAGAAGTAATCATTGATTTTACAGATTGTAAAGTTGCCGATATGTCTGGGATTGATGCTTTAAATAAACTAACCGACAGGTATAAATCCACAGGAAAAAAACTACATCTACGCCATTTAAGTGATGATTGCCGCCAATTATTATATAATGCAAGTGACGTAATTGACGTTAATATCTTAGAAGACCCAACCTATAAAGTGGCCGTAGATAGGGTTTAAATGCATATTCTATTTTTCCTCAGATTTACATTAACTTCGTTTACACCAATAAACTCAAATTCTAAATGCCTTTTTTTCAAAAAATATTTTCTAAAAGATTCGGTTCTGTTTTCCTTTTATACCTAATCATCATCATCCTAGCTTTTATTACAAGAACCGCTTTATTATTTAAATCGGCAGCGGGATTTGATTGGACTTTCCTCAACATCATAGGTATTTATTTTATAGGTTTATTTTACGATACCGTTTTAGCCAGTTATTTCTGCATTCCCTTGATAATTTATATTTGGCTTATTCCAAATAAGATATTCCTTAAAAACTGGCATCGCTTTATATTATACGGCTATTTTGTTTTAATAACATTTCTGTTGTTATTTAATATAGTTGCCGAGTGGGTATTTTGGGATGAGTTTTCTACTCGTTTTAACTTTATTGCCGTAGATTATCTGGTTTACACCACAGAAGTTATCGGGAATATCTGGGAGTCTTATCCTGTTATCAAAATCATCATTATTATATTTTTAATAGCCATTGCTGCTTTTTTCCTAATTAAAAATAGCATCAAAGCATCTTTAAATAGCAACCTTCGCTTTGCTAAAAGAACTTTAATAGCATTACCATTACTATGTATTCCTATTCTTTCTTGGTTTTTGATTAGCAATAAGGGAAAAGAGTTTAGTAATAATCAGTTTGCTGTAGAGCTAGCGGGAGATGGTTTGTATGAATTTGGTGCAGCTTTTTGGAATAATGAATTAGATTATAATCAGTTTTACGCTACCATAAATCAAGATAAAGCTTTTGAAATTGTAAGGGAAATGTTGGGACGTGACAGCGTTCAATTTTTAAAGAATAAAAATAGCATCAATAGAAAAATCAATTACACAGGTAGCGAAAAAAAATATAATATCGTCCTAATAAGCGTAGAAAGCTTAAGTGCAGATTATTTGGGCGTTTATGGCAATACGCAAAATCTAACTCCAAATATGGATAGTTTGGCAAAAAACGGTTTAATGTTCAGCAATTTGTATGCTTCTGGAACTAGAACGGTCCGTGGTTTAGAGGCTTTGTCGCTTTCCATCCCTCCTACTCCCGGGCAATCCATCGTAAAAAGACCCGATAATGAAAACCTCTTTTCTATTGGTAATCTATTGAAAAAACAAGATTATAATACCCAGTACATTTATGGTGGTTATGGTTATTTTGATAACATGAATTATTTTTTCAGCAATAATGGTTATCAGGTTATTGATAGAACAGCTATTAGCGATAAAAAAGATATTCATTATGAAAATATTTGGGGCGTTGCCGATGAAGATTTATTCACCCTTTCATTAAAGGAATTAGATAAAAATTACCAATCGGGCAAACCCTTTTACAGTCAAATCATGACCACTTCTAACCATCGCCCTTTTACTTATCCTGATGGAAGAATTGATATCCCGTCTCATACCAACCAAGAAGGTGCTGTTAAATATACCGATTATGCCATTGGGAAATTTTTAAGGGAAGCCGCTACAAAACCGTGGTTTAACAACACTATTTTTGTAATCATAGCCGATCATTGTGCCTCTAGTGCTGGTAAAACCGAACTTCCGGTTTATAGGTATCATATTCCAGCTATAATTTATGCTCCTCAAATTGTGCAACCAAAGGTTTATGAAAAACTAACCGCACAAATGGATATTATACCCACACTTTTGGGTATGTTAAAACTAAATTACAGTTCTAAATTTTTTGGAAGGGACATTTTTAGGGTAAAGCCCGATGAAGAATGGGCATTTATAAGTACATATGAAAAATTAGGTTTCATAAAAAATGGACATTTATTGGTGCTTTCGCCACAAAAAAAGGTTCAACAATTTAAGTTGCTTCCAAACAATGATCAAATTCCAGAAAAAGTTGATGAAAAGTTGAAAGAGCAAGCCATCGCTTTTTATCAAACGGCAAGCTATCTCTATAAAAACCGACTTTACGGGAAATAATATAGGTTTTATAGGTTTAAAACTCCAATTATTTTTTAAGTTTGATTCTAAAGCTTTAATTAAAATAGATGCAAAAAGGGATATTAAGAAAAAAAACTATCGCCAAAATATTAAATGATACCAAAGAAGGTTACGGAGATGGAGAACACGCTAGCCTCATTAGAGTATTAAATGTTAAAGATTTAACCATGATGGGAATAGCCGCAGTAATTGGTGCGGGCATTTTTTCTACCATTGGCGAAGCTTCTTTTAACGGCGGTCCCGGAGTAAGCATTTTATTCGTAATTACGGCTATTACCTGTGGCTTTTCTGCACTTTGTTATGCGGAATTTGCCTCTCGGATCCCAGTTTCTGGCAGTGCATATACTTATGCTTATGCTTCTTTTGGAGAATTAGTAGCATGGATTATTGGATGGGATTTATTGATGGAATACGCAATTGGAAATATAGCAGTAGCAATATCTTGGAGCGGTTATTTTGTAAACCTACTTCATGGTTTTAAGATAAATTTGCCTGCTTACGTAACAATGGACTATTTTTCTGCCTATAAAGCAAGTCAGCAAATTGCAGATCTAACGGCATCAGGAAGTTCTTTAGCAAATTTAAGCTCTAATACAAAATACGCCGCCGAAGCTTGGGCAACTGCTCCGCAGGTTGGCGGTATCAGACTAATTGCAGATTTCCCTGCACTAGTCATCGTTTTTTTAATTACTTATTTAGTTTATATAGGTATCAAAGAAACTAAAAAAGCAACCAACGCCATGGTTGTTTTAAAAATCTGTGTGGTTATTGCCGTGATTGTAATTGGTTTCTTTTACGTAACACCTGCAAATTGGCATCCATTTTTACCAAATGGTTTCTCTGGGATGATGAAAGGCGTATCAGGTGTTTTCTTTGCCTACATTGGTTTTGATGCCATTTCTACCACCGCAGAAGAATGTGAAAATCCACAAAGAGATTTACCTCGAGGCATGATTTATTCCCTTATCATTTGTACGGTTTTATATATCTTGGTTGCCATAGTATTAACCGGAATGGTAAACTATAGCGAATTGGCAGTATCAGACCCGTTAGCTTTTGTTTTTGAACGAGTAGGTTTAAACAAAATCAGTTATGTAATTTCTATCAGTGCCGTTATTGCAACAGCTAGTGTTTTGCTAATTTTCCAAATGGGGCAGCCACGTATTTGGATGAGCATGAGCCGAGACGGATTATTACCTAAAGCATTTTCTAG
>JACMNZ010000406.1 GCA_014378285.1 Pseudopedobacter sp. | reverse complement strand
AATTTTTGCCGTATACCCTTCACCAATTTTATGTTTAGGTTTAGTTGGATAAAAAACATTAGCGGTTATGATTGCCGCTGGGAAAACAGAAAACACTGCTGAAAAAGCGGTTAAAGCTGCGCTAATATCTGCTGCATTTGCAGCTAAAGCCGCCCCTGTTCCAATCACAGCAAAAGTTCCTAAAAAAGTAAAAAGCTCTGAAGATTTGTTTACTTTTTTTATTCCCACCAAATCATCGAAATTTAAAATTATCTGTTTTGCTGTTCTTTTATCTACACGTAAAAAAATCTCATTTATACTTATTGAATCTACTTTTCCTCTAAAATCAATAATGTTTTGGTTAATCTTAATATTCTTTAATTCTAGTTTACTAACAGGGTAAGACAAACGCACATGGTCGCCTTTTTTTATGATGTTAGTTTTACCGTTTGCAAAAGACAATAAAATTTTGTTTTCTTGGGCTTGAGTAGCTAAAGAAGTTAAACAAATGAAAAAAGCGAATAGAACAGGTTTAAAATTCATGCAATAAATGTAAAGAGATTTTTTAGGTTTCAATAGTAAAAAAATAATTTGTTGAAGTTTAGCATATTACCTTTTAAAAAGCTACATTTGCTTCCCTTTTCGAGTAAGAGGGGTATTGCAAAAATTTAATGTATTAAAAAATGGCAACTAAAATCAGATTACAAAGACACGGTAAAAAAGGTAAACCTTTTTATTATATCGTGGTGGCGGATGCAAGAGCACCTAGAGATGGTAAATTCATCGAAAGATTAGGTTCTTACAACCCAAACACCAATCCTGCAACAGTCGAGTTAAATTTTGACAAAGCGGTAGCTTGGGTAGGTACAGGGGCAACCCCAACCGATACCACAAGAGGAATTCTTTCTCATGAAGGAGTACTTTACAAAAATCATTTAAATGGTGGTATTAAAAAAGGTGCTTTGACAGAAGAACAAGCAAACGAAAAATTTAATGTTTGGTTAGAAGGAAAAGACAAAGAAATTAATGCTAAAAAAGAAGGATTATCTTCTACAAAAGCAGAAACCAGGAAAGTTGCTTTAGCGGCAGAAACCAAGAAGAAAGAAGCACAAGTAGCAGCAATTGCAGCTAAAAATGCTCCAGTTGTTACAGAAACTTTAGAAGAAGAAGTTGAGGTAACGGCTGAAGCTGAATCTACTTTAGAAGAAGCTGTACCGGTAGCAGAAGCAACCGAAGAAGAAACAGCTGAAGAAGCTCCAAAAGCCAATTCTGAAGAAAAAGCTCCAGAAGCTTAAAAATTTCTAATCATAAAAAAATCCGCTTTGAAAATTCAAAGCGGATTTTTTTATGTCTTTAAAATTCTTTACCAACTTCCGCTAGCTCCTCCGCCTCCAAAGCTTCCTCCTCCAAATCCACCAAACCCACCCCCACCAGAAGAACCTCCGCCAAAACCGCCACCGCCGCCGCTTCTTCCACTACTTGCCATACCCGCAAGTAAAGACCACCAAAAAATGTTTGCGCCACCCCTTCCTCCAATTACATTTCTTCCTCCTCCACCGCCGCCACTTCCCTTGCTTATCAATGCAATAACTACAATCACAACTAAAACCACTAAACCAACGGGAAAACCGCTCCCTTTTTTGGATTTTTTAGGTTCCGTGTTTTTATATTCTCCCTTTGTATAACTGATGATGGCGTTTGTACCCACATCTAAACCACCAAAATAATCCCCAGATTTAAAATCGGGTTTAATCTCATTTTCTATAATCCGCTTTGCGATTGCATCTGGCAATGCACCTTCCATTCCGTAACCGGTTTGTATCGTGACTTTCCTATCGCCTTTAGCTACTAAAACTAAAATACCTGTGTTTTTATCCTTTCCTCCAATTCCCCAGGCTCTACCTAATTGATATCCATAATCCTGAATATCGTAGCCTTCTAAAGATTGAATTAGTACTACTGAAACCTGTATGGAAGTAGAATCATCGAAAGCAACTAATTTTTTCTCTAAATTGGCAATCTGGGTGCTATTTAAAGTATTGGTAAAATCGTTTACTAACTTATTGGGTTTCGCCGGAAAATTTTGAGAAAATCCTATAAAAGAAAAAAGACCAAGGCAAACAATTAAAAATATTTTTTTCATTTTTTTATTTCTCAATTTAAGAAAACAATATCGTCTGGCAGTTCATTAAGATCGTCTGTTTGATGTGGGAAATATTTTTTTAATTGCTTTCCTGCCTCAATAATTCCAATACTAATTCCTTCCGCTAATTCTTTGTTCTTAAATTTATCTATCATTAATTCTTTAGTACTATTCCAAAAATCAGGCGGTACGACTTTATTAATTCCTTCGTCGCCAATAATTGCAAATTTGTGATCATCTAAAGCAACGTATACTAAAACTCCGTTTCTCAAAGCAGTACCGTCCATTTTTAAATCGTAAAAACAAACAATCGCTCTTTCATAAGCGTCAATGTCGCACTTGCTTTCTACACACACCCTTATTTCTCCACTTGTGGCTTTTTCACTCCATTCAATAGATTGTTTTATTTTTTCTTGTTCCTTATCGGTCAAACCACTCATAATATATTAATTAAAAACATGCTAACTATCTTAATATATGCCATCACCTAAATTGGTGGAATCAATTTAATCTATGTAATCTTAACTAAAATTCTACTTTTGGTGCTTTATTTGCTCCAGCTTCGGCGGCAAAACTTCCCTTTTGTTGGAAACCGAACATACCCGCAAAAAGATTGTTTGGAAACGTTCTAATATTAGTATTATAATCTTGAACGGAAACGTTAAAATCCTTTCTTGCAACTGTAATCCTATTTTCAGTTCCTTCTAATTGGGCTTGTAATTCTAAAAAGTTCTGATTTGCTTTTAGCTCAGGGTATCTTTCAGAAACCACCATTAGCCTACCTAGAGCTTGGCTTATTTGACCTTGGGCGCCTTGAAATTTTTGGATATTCTCTTGGGTTAACTTGTTAGGATCAACCTGAATAGATGTTGCCTTTGCTCTTGCTTCAATAACTTGGGTTAAGGTTTCTTTTTCGAAATTGGCGGCACCTTTCACACTATTTACCAAATTTGGAATTAAATCTGACCTACGTTGGTACTGATTTTCTACCTCACCCCACTGGGCCTTAACTTTCTCGTCTTTTGTAACAGAACTATTGTAACCACATGAGCTTAATGAAGCTACTGTAATAAAAGCCATAAGGCTAAAAATTAATTTTTTCATATCGTTTTTTCTAACTTTTTTCAATTTAATACTTTGGACTCAATTTTCATACCTTTGTTACTATTCGGGATAAAAACCCGACAAAATATCATGATTAGAGAAATTGAATTAATCGTCGCTCCTGATGACATCTATGATTTAAAGAAAATCGAAAATAATATTCTATTACAAGAGAAGCTAAAACCTTTAGACCTTAATTATTTTAAAATAAGAAAACGGTCAATCGATGCTAGAAGTAAAAACCCTATTTACCGACTAAAGATTGTTATCTATATTAATGAAGAACCTCATTTAGAAACTCATTCTATAAATTATCCTAATGTAAATACTGCCAAACCTGTTTTAATAATTGGAGCAGGCCCGGCCGGCATGTTTGCCGCATTGCGTTTAATAGAATTAGGCTTAAAGCCGATAATTATAGAACGCGGTAAGAACGTTAAAGAAAGAAGAAGAGATTTAGCAAACATAAATAAAGAAGGAGTATTAAATCCAGAATCTAATTATTGCTTTGGCGAGGGCGGAGCAGGAACTTATTCTGATGGTAAACTTTATACCAGGTCTGATAAACGTGGTGATGTAAATAAAATGTTAAAAATTTTGGTGCAACATGGCGCTACAGAGGATGTTTTAATAGATGCTAGGCCGCATATTGGCACTAATAAATTACCGCAAATAATAACCGCAATTAGAGAAACAATTTTAAATGCGGGCGGAGAAATCCTTTTTGACACCAAACTGATAGATTTAGAAATCAAAAATAAACAGGTTTATGCTGCAATAACTAACAAAGGAAATTTTGAGGCTAAACATTTAATCTTGGCTACAGGCCACTCGGCAAAAGACATTTATTATCTGTTGCGAAACAAAGGACTTTTATTAAAAGCAAAACCTTTTGCTCTTGGTGTTAGGATAGAACACCCACAATATATTATTGACCAAGCCCAATATCATTGCCCAACAAGGCATGAAAACCTACCTCCTTCTTATTATAGTTTGGTTACACAAGTAAAAGACAGAGGAGTTTTTTCTTTCTGTATGTGCCCTGGGGGTATTATCGCTCCATGCGCTACGGATGAGAATGAAATTGTTGTAAATGGTTGGAGCCCGTCTAAAAGAAACAATCCTTTTGCAAATTCAGGAACTGTGGTACAAATTAATATTAATGATGTCACAAAAAATCCAGAAGAAAATCCATTTGCTTTGCTAGAGTTTCAATCTAAAATTGAAAAGGCCGCTTTTACAGCAGGTGGGGGTAATTTAAAAGCTCCTGCACAAAGGATGGTCGATTTTGTAAGCCATAAAATATCTGCTGATTTACCAACTAATTCTTATTTACCGGGATTAACGTCTACAGATTTACATCAGGTTTTACCAAGATTTATTGGGGAAAGATTAAAAGAGGCATTACCACAGTTTGGAAAGAAAATACCTTCGGCTTTTGGCAATGGTGGTTATTTTACCAACGAAGCTGTTTTAGTGGGTGTAGAATCTAGAACCTCTTCAGCTATTAGAATTCCTAGAGACAAAGAAACGCTGCAACATCCACAGGTAAAAGGTTTATTTCCTTGTGCCGAAGGCGCTGGTTATGCGGGTGGCATTATTTCTGCTGCTATTGATGGACAAGCTTGCGCAGATGCAGTCTTAAAATCTATTTAGAAATGAAAAAAACACTTATTCTTGGTGCTTCCACAGACCCTTCTCGTTACGCTTACATGGCAGCATGTCGTTTGGTTATAAAAGGGCATCCCATTGTAAACGTTGGGATGAAAAAAGGTGAAGTTGCAGAGCAAACTATTGAGAAACCTGAAATAATTCATAACGATATTGATACGATAACTATGTATGTTGGCCCTCAGAATCAGAAAAATCTATATGATTATGTAATCAAAACAAACCCTAAACGAATCATATTTAATCCTGGCTCAGAAAACTCGGAGTTAGAAAGATTAGCTAACAAAAATGGTATAGAAACTATTAAGGCTTGTACTTTGGTTATGCTTTCTACCAATCAGTTTTAAGTACCCACCTTGCTTAAATTTACTTCATAAAATTAGCGCCTTATCGGGATGGCAATATAATTGTTTGTATTAAAGAGCATTAACAAAATAATCATGAAAAGTAAAAAACTTTATTATCTAGCTATTCCCTTCTTTTTATTAGCGGCGGCTTGCAGCAATAAGGCAAAAGAAAGCCAAGTAACTATTTCTTCAGACACTTCAAGCGCTAAGAATTTAGATTCCTTACCGGCTGTATCCGAATCTAAAACAAAATTTAGTAACATTATTGGATGGAAAGATGAACAAACCCCAAAAGCGCCTAAAGGCTTTGTAGTGAGTAGGTTTGCTGAGGGTCTAAAAAGCCCTAGGCAATGCTACATTGCTCCAAACGGAGATGTTTTAGTAGTGCTGTCAAATTCTGAAAGGTCAACAAAAGAAAATTTGATAGGGAAGATTATCGGGCAGGCCGATTCGGAAGTTGGAGGTAAAAGCGCTAATACTATTATGCTTTATAGAGATAAAGATGGTGATGGGATGCCAGAAACAAAAAGCGTTTTCTTACAAAACTTAAATCAACCTTTCGGGATGTTAATTATTGGTGATAAATTTTACGTTGCCAACACTGATGGTTTATGGATGTATCCATATAAAACAGGTAGCACTAGAATTGAGCAAAGTGGAAAAAAGATTTTGGATTTACCAGCTGGGGGCTACAACAACCATTGGACAAGAAATTTGATTGCTAATTCTGACAATTCTAAAATTTATGTTTCAGTTGGTTCTGGAAGCAACGTGGGTGAAAATGGAATGGATAAGGAATTAAGACGGGCAAATATTT
>JACMNZ010000405.1 GCA_014378285.1 Pseudopedobacter sp. | reverse complement strand
CGACGATTACAGAGATATGTTTGAGGATTTCTTTGGGAGAAGACAACGTTCTGCACCAAATCCTAATGCTCCTGCGCCAATGGGTAAAGGTTCTGGCGTAATCGTAACAAGTGATGGTTATATCATGACAAATAATCATGTGGTAGAAGATGCGGAAAAAATTGAGGTTATCCTTTCTGATAAAAGAGTGTTATCTGCAAAGGTTATCGGTAGAGATAAAAACACTGATTTAGCTTTGATTAAGATTAACGCTAATGATTTACCTATAGTAAAATTAGGCAATTCTGATAATGTAAAAGTAGGAGAATGGGTTTTGGCAGTTGGTTACCCTTTAACTTTAGAATCAACAGTTACCGCCGGAATTGTAAGTGCAAAATCTCGTCAAATAGGGATTTTAGCACCTGAAATTGATCGCAGAAATTACGACCCAAATAATCCCCCAACAAATTCGTCCATCGAATCTTTTATTCAGACAGATGCGGTTATCAATCGTGGAAATAGTGGTGGAGCATTGGTAAATACCAATGGAGAATTGATAGGAATTAATTCTGCTATTGCTTCCCAATCTGGTACTTATGAAGGTTATGGATTTGCCATCCCGGTAAACCTAGCTAAAAAAGTGATGGATGATTTCTTGAAGTACGGAGAAGTTAAAAGAGGTTACATTGGTGTAACTTTTCAAGAGCTCAACTTTGACAATGCTGCACAATTTGGCACTAAAGAAATTGATGGTTTGTATGTTAATTCTACAGTTGAGGGCGGGGCAGCGGCAATAGCGGGTCTTAAAAAAGGAGATATTATTAAGAAATTAAATAATATTGAAATCACTTCTTCTGCAAGTTTACAAGAAAAAATAGGAACTATGCGCCCTGGAGACAAAGTAAGTTTAACTGTTTTGCGAGAAGGTAAAATGAAAAGTTTCAATCTTACCCTTAAAGGTGATGCTGGTATGAAATTAGCAAACAGCGGAAAAGAGGTTACTGAAGTAGCAAACAGTTTAGGGGCTACTTTTAGTACATTAAATGATGCAACTAAGAAAAAATACGGCGTGGCTAATGGCGTTGTAGTTACAAGTATCACTGCAGGTAAAGTTTTCGATATGTATGAAATTCCAAAAGGAACAATCATTACAAGCATTAATGGAAAAGGCGTGAATAATAACGATCAAGTGATTGCTGCTCTAAAACAGAATAGCTCAATGGTAGATTTACGCGGAGTAACTCCAGATGGAAGTACGTTTAGGGTAACTTTCCCAATCAAATAATAAATCAATATATATATTTATTTCAAAGTCCTGATGGCTATTCCATCAGGACTTTTTATTTTTGCGGCAGATGAAGGAAGAAGGATTTCGGTTTTTTTTTAAAGGAGAAGAATTATGGCTTTTACCAGCCAAAGCAATATGGTTTCCCAAATATGAAATACTGGTAGTTTCTGACACACACATAAGCAAAGGAACACATTTTCGTAAGTCTGGAATTGCCATACCAAAGGCTATAGCGCAAGAAGAATTAGCTTGTTTAACAGATTTAATAGACGCTTATCAGCCTAAGGAGCTGGTTTTTTTAGGTGATCTTTTTCATAGCGATATCAATAATGATTTTGTTTGGTTTCAATTATGGCGAGAAATGCACCACAAGGTTTCAATGACTTTAATAAAAGGTAATCATGATATTTTACCTCCGCACTTTTATAAACAAATGAAATTAGACGTTGTGAATGTAATGTGTATCGGTGAATTTGACCTCTATCATGATTTGCCAAAAAATCCACAAAAAAGATATGTTTTATCGTTACACATTCATCCTGG
>JACMNZ010000404.1 GCA_014378285.1 Pseudopedobacter sp. | reverse complement strand
GATTTTCCTGTTTTTTGGATGATAAAATCGTTACCCGCAATACCATGAATGGCCGGTACAGAACCTGTATAAATACCAGAATGCCCAGCCGCTGTTACAGTTGGAACATAAGGGATTTGTGTGTTTTCGCAAGTAAAACCTTCTCTTAGCATTCTATTAAAGCCGCCAGTTCCGTATCTGTTTGCGTATCTGTATAAATAATCCCATCGCATTTGATCCACTACAATACCAACCACTAATTTTGGGCGGGCAGGGAAAGAAATATTTTCTTGAGGAGTAGTTTTCTTTTTTTGTGCCGAGCTGAGGAATGGAATAAAAAGGATTGCAATGAATAGGATTTTAATGTGCTTCATATCTAAATATTTAATATTGGCTAATTTAAGGTTTCTTTATTTTAATGTATTAGGTTAACTAAAATGTTATGTATTGAAAACATTAATTTAATATTGATTTTTTATCAAGAATTCTTTTTTGTCTGAATCAGGATTTTCAAGATTAAAGGATAAAAAGGATTTGACTCTCGAGTTTTTTTTGCCGCTAGTTCGCTAATAAAATACCAATCCGAAAGGTTAAAATTCCTATTTATAAGCATCCTGCTAATCTTGAAATCATTTTAATCAAGATTCAGACAGTTATCCCAATTAAAAATAAGCCCTCACTTGCAAACCACCGGTATTGATGGTTTTAACTTCGTTAGATTTACGGCCTTCATAAGTGAAGTTGAGTTGGATTCCATTGGCAATAGTTCTTTGAAACCCTGCAGACCAAGTTATGTTTTTGCCAGGCTGCAAACCGTCTAATAATTCGTAAGCAACGGAGGTATTGTTCTTACCTTCAAAGCTGTTATTAATGAAATTAAATTGAGCGGTTATCGTTCCTTTTTTGAGGATATTATATCTTAATTCTGAACCAATTTTTGCGTTTAAGGTTTTTTCTCCCCCAAAAACCACATCGTTTTTCTGGTTTTTTAAGCTTACTAAAAAAGTGGTTTTAAAATCAGTGTTAAACTGATAACCAAATTCTGGCTGCAATTCAAAATAGTTAATATGGTAATTTCTCTCTGTAAATAATTGGGACGAGAAGTTTTTTATTCCGTTGTTAAATGCGATATTAAAATTACTTTTTCTGATAAAATTCCACCTAATGCGCAAACTTTTCTCTTGGTTGTTTCTACTATCAAAACCGTTGGTTAGCAATAATTTACTTCCTAATTTTTGTAAGCTTACATCAAAACCAAAAACAGGATTAGACCGATTAAAAAACAGTGTATTTCTGACAAAAGAATTGAGCGCAATCAAATTACTTTCATTGATGCTGGTTTGATAAGGATTAAATAAAATGCCATCGCCAACTAAAACTTTTTTATCAATTCGCAAAGAAGTAATGTTAGAAAATTTAGAGGCAAGAACCAGAATTTTCCCTTTTCTATTTTTTAAGATAACAGCTGGGTTTAACGTTAAAGTTTGATTGATATTGGTGAAATTAGACCTAACAAATTGATTGTTTGGTCTAAAAATCTTGATGTATTTGGCCTGGTCAGGAAATCTAGAAATCTCAAATTCATTTAGTTCTTTAATGGAATTACTGTTATAATCATTCCAAGAGTAAATGCCTTGTGCCGCCGCAACTTCTAAATAAACAAATTCTCTTTTCGGTTCTTGACCTGTACCCAATTCATAGAAAGATTGCAGATTGATAAACCCTTTTAAACTTGTAAAATTATAATCTACACGGCCTAATAGCGTCTCTTCGTTTTGTCTTAAAGTATCGTTATTCAAATATTTTAAAGTTCGATATGAAGCGTTTACGGATAGATTAGAGTTTGCGGTTTTACTGATTAATAATTTGCCCGTAAAGGTGTTTGCCTTAGAAAAAGCAGTTAGTTGTGGCCCATTAGGCAAATCATCAAAGCGTTGATTGTAAAGCAACAAAAAGGAAGTTTTTGCTGTATCTGAGGATTTAACATAAGCCTCATATTCTCTAAAAGCAAAAGATTGTAGACTAAGCTGGTTGCTGCTTAAGTTATTGGTTTGGTTATTCTCTTCGCGGTAAGCTACGCCTGTTTCGGTAACTTTAAAAACTTTAGAAACGGCTAAGTTGTTCTTGTAAAATGCACCATCTTCAACGGTAGTTTTAGAATTCAGTAAACTCCCAGAATAAAATAATCGATATTTTTTATATTGATAAACGGATGCCAAAGCTTGTTGAATTCCGTTATAACCGCTACCTCTAGTAAAATTAGAAAACGTATAGTTTATTTGCTTTAAATCGTTTTTAAAAAGTTTAAAGTTTAGTGTCGTCCAATGTTCATCGGCGGGAGGCAAAACGGTTCCTCTAAAGTTAAAATCACGATCAAATTCTACAGGGCGGTAGCGCTCTAAAGGTTTAAATTGTTGGTTAACATACTCATAACTTAAGTTGCTTTTTAGTTTTAAACCAGTACTATCATTTCCTTTTAAATTTCTTTGATCTTGAAATATCAGTTTATAGGCAATTCCTTTATTTTGTGCATTTCCAATATTAGAATAAAGATTAACATCATTATCGCTATAGCCAACCTCAGTAAAAACATTTGTTTTTTTACCAATTTTATAATCAGCGTTAAGCGTAATTAATTGTTGCTTTTTAGGCGTTACCAATAAAGTGACTGGTGCATAATCTCCTTGTAAAATCCCATTAACAGGTGTAGTGAAAACATAAACCCTTCCGTTTGCCTCTGATGAGGTGTTGACACGGTAATTGCCCAGATTTGCACCAACAAAAGTAAAACCGACTCTAAATTTAGCCAATAAAGGATTTGTATTGTAAACGTAAACGTCTTGAGCGCCCAAAGTGTCAATTTTTTTATACAAAATCTCGTTCTGGTTAAAAGCAACACTATCCACATTTGGGAAAACCGCTTGATTAATTTGGTTTCCAATACCCGATAGAAATTGCTTTTGCTGATTGTTTAAACTTTGTATTAAAGGGCGATCTGTGTTATCCTGCTCACTATAATAGTTAAATCCTATTTTTAACTTTTCTGATTTAAAACCTTGATTTACATTGTACAAACTACGGGCAAAAACTTTATCAGAATATTCAAACTCCACAACAATTCTTGAGTTTCTGGTAATCAACCTTTTAGAAGTGAAAGTCAGTTCAGAAGTGTTATAATCCATCACATAATCATTATCCTGCCCACGCAAAAGCAAAACGCCATCAATATAAACCCGTTCTGTACCAGAAAGCACAATTATAAATTGCTCTCCATTATTACCTTGTAAACGATACGGACCTTGGTTTCCTTCAATTCCGTCAAATTGGTTTCTTGCAGACCGGCCCTTTGCTACAGCAGCAGCAAAAGTTGTAGCATATTCAAAACCGTTTTTATCCTTAAAATTATTGCTAAATAAAGCTCCTTGGGTGCGCTTATAATAATTTGTAAAATAGCTGTCGGGCCTTCTAAGCTCATAATCTCCGGCTATAAGCGTAGTGCCCTTTCTTTTTAGTTGGATAAAAACCTTATCAAAATCATTTATTTGTTGCGTGTTTCCTTCAGGTTGTATGGGGATATTATCATCAGAAATGGCGGCTAAAATCTCAATCTCATTATTCAGTTTTCCTGATAGTTGTAAAACCAAATTGGAGTTAACTGCCAAATCTTGGTTATTTCCAAAACCTATACCTCTAG
>JACMNZ010000403.1 GCA_014378285.1 Pseudopedobacter sp. | reverse complement strand
TCGGTATTATCTCCTTTTATACAAGAGCTTAAACCTAAAACAGCAATAAATAGTATTAAAATGTAATTCTTCATTTTTTAAATAATTTGCAAATTTATCTTTCTTTTTAGTAAAACCTAACTATTAACATTTTTTAACGAGAAAGTAGCGGTTTTATGTTTAGTAGTTACGTTGTTTTACCATAAAGCGATACGCTTTGCAACAAAATAATATATTGATGTTACAAAAATGAGAAATGCAAATTTAAGGTCTATTTCAATTTTGCTAAAACTTGCTTTGATAAATCTGCTACCCAAAGTTGGTACATTTTTGCAGATGGATGTAAACCATCATTAGCAATTAAAGTATGATCTATTTTTGCTGTACGCGAAATGGAAGTGATATCTAAATAATTAGTTTTTAAATCTTTGGAAATATCATTCGCAATTTTATTGTATTGGTCTATTTCTTTTCCAATTTTTTCTTTATCGCTATTTTGTGCAAATGGAGTTACGCCATAATCTGGGATGGATAAAACAAAAACCTTTTGAGGGTTTGTACCTGCTTTTGTAATTGCTGTTTGCAGTAATTGCTTAAATTCTGATTTATATTTTTCAATATCATAACCTCTGTATTGATTGTTTACCCCGATCAAAAGCGTTATGAAATCATATTTATCCTTTAATTCGCTGGTTTTAATTACAGAGATCAAATCATCGGTCGTCCAGCTTGTTTTAGCGATTATTTTAGGTTGTTCAATTAAAATACTGTCATTATTTAAAACACCAACCAATTGATTAGGGAAGTTTTTATCCAACCCTACCGACTCGCCAATGGTATAAGAATCGCCTAAAGCTAAATAAGTGTAAGTTTTCAATTTTTTATTTTCAGGGTTATCTATTTGATTTGTTTCCTTTTTACAGCCGCTTAAAACAATTGTTACAGTAATCATTAAAAGCATCCATTTCATATTATCTTGTTTATAGCCGATCTAATAATTAATTTTATATAGGTTTTCAGCTTTGTGCCTTTTGCTTTCTGCTTTCTGCCTCTATATATTGGTGTTCATACCAAAAAGAACGGAAATATGCTTTTTTAAGTTTTCTTTAACTTCTTGTATGTCTACTTTTTTTCCTAATTCTCTCTGCATAGAAGTAACATCTTTATCATCAATACCGCATGGCACAATATTTTTAAAATAGTCTAAATCTGTATTTACATTAAATGCAAAACCATGCATAGTAACCCAACGGCTGCATCTTACGCCCATGGCACAAATTTTACGGGCTTTTTCGTTATCACCATCTATCCAAACGCCAGTGTAACCAGCATATCTTCCAGCTTCAATTCCATAATCTTTTAAAGTTAGAATTACAGCTTCTTCTAGGGTGCGTAAATAAAGGTGGATATCGGTAAAAAAATGGTCAAGATCTAAGATAGGGTAACCAACAATTTGTCCGGGACCGTGATAGGTAATATCGCCACCACGGTTAATTTTATAATAAGTAGCATGTTTTTCTTTTAGTTGATGCTCATTCAACAACAGATTCTCTGGCTTGCCGCTTTTTCCTAAAGTATAAACATGAGGATGCTCCACAAAAATCAAAAAGTTTTCAGTTTGGGTAAGGTTTTCTGGCTCGTTACGGTTTTTGGTTTTGATAGAAACAGTGTTAGAAAAAATTTCTTCTTGCTTATCCCATGCTAGTTGATAATCCAACAAGCCCCAATCCTCATACTTTACCTTTGTATTTTTCATCATCATTTATAAACGTAGCCCAACATATAATTGTCTATTTTCTTGTAATTTACGGTATAAACATTAGCAGTAGCATCTTTTTCTATTGTTGCGCTTAAATCGCCGTAAGGCAAATAATTAAAAGGTTTTATATGGATATGGTCTTTAAAAGATGTTTCTTTTTTACCGTTTAATTTGTATAAAGCTTCCTTAGCACACCAATAAACGTATAATTTTTCTATCCTATCGTTATTATCAATAGTGTTAAGTTCTTCTTGACTTAAAAATTTATTTTGAACCCTTTCAATTTTATTTTTGATGATCTCTACATCAATACCCACCTGTTTTGTTTTGCTAATCATCACTGCGGCATAATCATAAGAATGACTTAGTGAAATATGATAGGGATGGTTGATTAAAATAGGTTTGCCATTTTCATCTGCCCTGCAATCAATATATTCGTTTGTATTTAGCATTTTTCTTAGCAAAACCCTTGTTGCTAACCAATGCAAGTTTCGTTTGCCATTACTTAAAGAACTTAAAAGTTCTAATTCATGGGTTTTTAGTTGTAGTTGAGCTTCTAAATCTGAATTGGTTTCAGTAATTAGCCAAAGACCAATGCTGGTATCTTGATCAATATTTTCATGAAGGGTGATAGGCATTGTTAAATTTATAAATTCTTTACAAAATTATTTTAAATAAATCATATTTTAGGCAAACACAAAAATTAAACGATGATATTGTCTGATCAGCTCATTTTAAAGGAAATAGAAGAAGGAACAATTGTGATAGAACCTTTTAAAAGAGAATGCCTAGGAACAAATTCTTATGATGTGCACTTAGGAAAACATTTAGCCTGCTACAAAAACCGGGAATTAGATGCTAAAAAACACAATGAGATTGATCATTTTGAAATCCCGAAAGACGGCTTTGTGCTACAGCCCAACACTTTATATTTAGGCGTAACCTTAGAATATACAGAAACCCACAAACACGTTCCGTTTTTAGAGGGAAAATCTAGCACTGGGCGTTTGGGTATTGATATTCATGCAACCGCAGGCAAAGGCGATGTTGGTTTTTGTAACACTTGGACACTAGAAATTTCTGTCACACAACCGGTTAAGATTTATGCGGGGATGCCAATTGGACAACTTATTTATTTTGTTGTTGAGGGTAACGTAGAAACCATGTACAATACAAAATTGGATGCAAAATATAATAATAAAACTACAAAGCCTGTAGAAAGCATGATGTGGAAAAACCAATTTTAAAATAAAATAATATCTCAAACTTTTTGGGGTTTTATTTTTTATAATATTAATCCTTTTTAAAGTTTAGTTATCTAAAATTTTATGAAAAGTAAAAAAATTTTATTCTCTGCTTTAGCTCTTGTTTATGTTGGTTTTGTAGGCTTTATAATAGATGATGATTTACTTAAAAAGGCTTTAGAGAGTTTTCAAAAATATCAAGAAAAAAATATCCAAGAAAAAGTTTATATCCATACAGATAAGTCTTATTATGCCATAGGCGATGATATTTGGTTTAAAGCTTACGTTGTTGATGCACAAACATTAACACCAACCACCCAAAGTAATATCTTATACGTCGATTTAATAAATGGACGTGATTCTGTAAAAAAAACTATTCGCATCCCGTTAGTTGCTGGGTTTGGTAATGGTAATTTTGAGTTAAAAGATTCTTTACAGGAAGGAAATTATAGGATTAGGGCCTACACCAACTGGATGAGAAATTTTGGTGATACATTTTACTTTGATAGAACTGTTAAAATTGGGAATGCATGGACAAGCCAATTGATTACCAAAACAGATTATACTTATACCAAAGATGGAAATAATGAGAATGTAGCTGCAAAAATCAATTTTAGTAATATAGATGGATTTCCTTATGCCAATAAAGAAGTAAGCTACCAAGTAGAAATTGATTTCAGGAATATAGCAAAAGGTAAGGCGGTTACAGATGCAGATGGAAATATTATCATTCAATTTACTAATGATAAACCATTTTTAGCAAAGGATGGCAGGATTTCTACCTCATTAAAAATTGCTGAAAATACGGTGGTGAATAAATATATTCCAATTGTAAGCACTAGCAACCAAGTGGATGTCAAATTTTTTCCAGAAGGTGGCGATATGATCAATAGTGTAAGAGGAAGGGTTGCTTTTAAAGCTTTAGGTGCGGATGGATTGGGACAAAAAATAACTGGATACGTTGCCGATAATAATGGAGAAAAATTAGCGAATTTTGAAAGTAGAAATGTTGGAATGGGTTATTTTAGTTTAACTCCGGTAGAAGGCAAAACGTATTATGCTATGGTAAAATTTGCAGATGGCTCCGAAAAGAAAATCAATTTGCCAGTAACTAAAGCCCAAGGAATTACTTTGAGTTTGGTAAATAACGAAGTCGATAGTTTAATGGTTAAAGTAGTTGCTAGCCAAAATTTCGCATCAAAAAATCAGGGTAAAAGTTTTATAGTTGTAGCTCAAAACTCCGGAAATATCATTTATACGG
>JACMNZ010000066.1 GCA_014378285.1 Pseudopedobacter sp. | reverse complement strand
AGGTTAATCCTTTCAAAACTTTTTCTGAATATGTTTCTACTTTTAAAGCCGAGTTTAGCGATAATATCTTTTTGAACTTTTTCTGTTGCGGAAGCCGTAAGTGCCAGCACAGGAACATTCGGATGGATTTCCCTAATATCTGCGATGTGCAAATATGGTGGCCTAAAATCATAACCCCATTGCGATATACAATGTGCTTCATCAACGGCTAGTAAATTGACATTCATGTATTTGATGCGTTCTTTTACTAAATCAGAAAGTAATCGTTCTGGCGATAAATAAAGAAATTTTATAGGTCCATAAATACAATTGTCCAAAGCAATATCAATCTCTCTTTTGCCCATCCCAGATACAATCGCAATAGCTTGGATTCCTCTTTTTTGAAGATTTTCTACTTGATCCTTCATTAATGCAATAAGCGGCGAAATAACTATACAAATGCCTTCCATTGCCATTGCTGGCACTTGGAAACAAATAGATTTTCCTCCACCTGTAGGTAACAATGCCAAAGTATCCTTTTGTTCTAAAACCGATTGGATGATATCTTCCTGTAAAGGTCTAAACTCATCATGTCCCCAATATTGTTTTAAAATATCTTTAATTGGCATCTTTCTTTAATGAAATTTTGAAGGATTGAATTTTGAATGAAAGAATGAATTTGAACGAAAAACAAATATAATCTTGTTTCTTGATTCTAGCATCTTGATACTAAAATCTTGATACTTTACTTTCCCGGATTAAATTTAAATGATTGCAAGTTTTTAAAATGCCCATTAGCTATAATTCTTGTTTGCGTTTCTTGGATGCTACGCATAGATGGCATAATAAATTTGAAATGATTGATCATAATCTCCTGTCTTTCTTCTTCTGATAGTGTTGCTAATAATGCTAATTTTTGTTCTTCGTTTAATCCTGCATAATGAGCAATCTGAAAGGAATATCTATTTGCGTTGATGTTTAGAATTTCTTTTCTTTGTGTTAGCATGGCTTGAAATTCTTCGTACAAATTCTGCAGTTCTTCAAACTTTACCAAATTGAATTCCTCATCATCTATCAATAACTCAACATTGGCGCCTGCATAGCTTTTATCCCCGTAAGGGTTATATATTTTATTGACAGAAAAAACACCTATACCTTCGGTTACTACATCCATTTCTCCGTTAGGATACTGTTTTACAATTTCTACTAATTTAAGCTGGGTACCTAATAAATATATATCATTTTTAACAACCGGTGGTATGCCAAAAGTCATTGATTTATTAGCCTTTAAATCATTAAAAAGATCACGATAACGTTGCTCAAAAACATGAAGATTTAACTGTTCGCCAGGGAAGGCAATCAGTTGAAGTGGGAAAATAGCGATATCCATAGGTTAGGTAACAATATTTTTATAAATAAGTTGTTTAATGTTAGTAAGCAAAATAATTAGAGTAAAATGCGCTTAAAATCAAATCTACCAAACTTTTTAGATATCAGATATTTATTTAAGTCAATCTATTATTGGTTTAACAGGTAAAATTAAGATCAACTTGATAATTATATTTACCTAATTACTTACATTACCTAACATTTTTCAAATACAATCTTAATAAAATAGTTTATGAAACTTAAAGTAGCTTCTTTAATGCTATTGGGTTATGGCTTTATGTTTACAGCAGTCCAAGCTCAAGAAGACAACAAAAAATTTATTGATAAAGCCAACATGGATTTATCTGTTAAACCTGGCGACGATTTTTATCAATATGCCAGTGGAAATTGGGTAAAAAACAATCCCGTACCCGCAAAAGAAACACGTTGGGGAAGTTTTAACGAGTTAAGAGATTTCAATATCAATGCCGTTAAAACTATAGTTACAAATTCTATGAATGATAAAAACGCTAAACCAGGTTCTGTAGAGAAAAGAGTTGGCGATTTTTATGCAGCAGGAATGGATAGTTTAACGATTGAAAAACTAGGATACAACCCCATTAAACCTGATTTAGCCAGAATTGATGCCATTAAAGATTTAAATGGTGTAATTGATGTGGCAGCTACTATGAGAACTAAAGGTATTGGATCACCAATGTTTAGTTTTTATGTTGGTCAAGACAGGAAAAACCCTAGCGTAATGATGGCACAATTAGGCCAAGGTGGTACAACCTTACCAGACCGCGATTATTATTTAAAAGATGATCCTCGTTCTGTAAAAATTAGAACTGCTTATCATGATTTTATTGTTAGCTTATTTACATTAACCGGAACACCCGCTGCACAAGCAGAAAAAAATGCAAAGACTATTTTTGATATAGAAAAGAAATTTGCAGAGGCGCAAATGAGCCGTGTAGAAATGAGAGATCCTTACAAAACTTACAACAAGTTTGGCGTTGCCGATTTTTCTAAAACTACACCAGGTTTAAACTGGAGATATTTAATGCAAAAAATGAAAGTTGTTGGCGAAGATTCTATCTTGGTTGGTAACCCTGCTTTTTTTGTAACTACAAGCTCTATGTTAAAGTTTATTCCCTTGTCAGATTGGAAAACTTATTTAAAATGGAACGTTTTAAAAAGTTCTTCTAGTAACTTAAGCTCTCCTTTTGTTAATGCGGGCTTTAAATTTTCGCAAGCTTTATCTGGTCAAAAAGTACAAACACCAAGGTGGCAAAGAATGTCATCTTTAACGGATGGTACAATTGGCGAATTATTAGGGCAAATTTATGTGAAATCATATTTTAAACCAGAAGCAAAAGCCAGAATGAAAGAACTGGTGAGCAATTTATCTAAGGCTTATGAAATTAGAATTTCTAAATTAGATTGGATGAGCGATGTTACTAAACAAAAAGCGTTAGATAAATTACATGCTTTTACTCCAAAAATTGGCTACCCAGATAAATGGGAAACTTATGATGGATTAGAAATTAACAACGCTACTTATTTCCAAAATTTAAGAAATGCCGGTACTTGGGGATATAATAAAATGATAAATCAATTAGGTAAACCAGTTGATAAAACTAAATGGGGAATGACGCCACCAACTGTCAATGCTTATTATAGCCCAGTAATGAATGAGATTGTTTTCCCTGCTGGAATATTACAATTCCCTTTCTTTGATGCAAATGCTGATGACGCTGTTAATTATGGTGGAATTGGTGCAGTTATCGGTCATGAGATGTCTCACGGTTTTGATGATAGCGGAAGCCAATATGATAAAGATGGAACACTACGTAATTGGTGGACACCTGAAGACTTAAAAAACTTTAAAGCTAAAACAGCTGCTTTATCAACTCAATATGATGGTTATACCGTTTTAGATACCATACATGTAAATGGTAAATTAACATTAGGAGAAAATATAGGTGATTTAGGGGGATTGAACGTTGCTTACGAAGCTTTTAAAATGACTAAACAAGGTCAGTCTGATATTAAAATTAATGGTTTTACACCAGACCAAAGATTTTTCTTGTCTTGGGCGCAGGTTTGGCGAGGTAATATTTTACCAGAAACGGAGGCTCAATATATTGTTACAGATCCACATTCTCCCGGCCAGTTCAGAACTATTGGCGCACCTGTAAATATGGATGCTTGGTATAAAGCATTTGATGTTGAGAAAGGTGATAAGCTATATAAAGCTCCAGAAGATAGAATTAGAATTTGGTAGTTTAAATTCAATGAGATAGAAAAGTCGGGTAAAATTACCCGACTTTTTTTGTAATCGATTTTTCGCAATCAATTCACTAATTTTCACCAGTATATATTTGTTAAAATTTCACTAATCTAAACGCATAAAATATATTCATTTGCAAAAATCAAGCAAATCTTAAATTGATGCAAATCAAGATTCAGACATTTTTTTTGCCGCTAAAAAATAAATCCGTACATTGGAAATTAATAAAACAAAAAACATTGCAAAACTTAAAGCATCTTAGATTAGTTTCTTCGGGAGTACTTGCTAAATTCCGTTCTGCAATGGTAGCGAAAATAGTTTTCGCACAGAATTCTCTATAACTTTCTCGATAACATTCTTTATCAATTAATTATACCCTTTTCTATTATAAATCGTTAATTATTTAAATCGATTTTATTATGCCATTTTATTATAAACTCGGAGAAATTCCTCCTAAAAGACATACCCAATTTCGTAAGCCTAATGGCGAGCTATATGCAGAAGAACTAGTTTCTACGGAAGGTTTTTCTAGCAACTATTCTTTGGTTTACCATTGCCATCCTCCTACACTAGTAAAAAGTTTGGGAGAATCCTACTCTGTAGAACCAAAAATTGCGAGAGAAAAACATTTAAAACATACCAGTTTAATTGGTTTTAAAATTAAACCTGAGGATGATTTTCTTAAAAGCAGAAAACCTGTTTTGGTAAATAGTGATCTTCATATTTCTTTGGCAGCGCCGAGGAAATCCATGACAGATTATTTCTATAAAAATACCATGGCAGATGAAATGATTTTTATCCACGAAGGTGCTGGAGTTTTAAAAACCGGTTATGGAAACATCCACTTCGAATATGGGGATTATCTAATAATTCCAAGAGGAGTAATCTATCAAATCTATTTTAATGATGAAAAAAACAGACTGTTTATAGTTGAAAGTTTTAGTCCGATAAAAGCTCCAAAACGATATAGAAATGAAAACGGACAGCTTTTAGAACATTCTCCGTTTTGTGAAAGAGATATTAAAACACCGCAAAATTTAGAAACGATTGATGAAAAAGGTGATTTTAAAATATTGATAAAAAAACAAGGTTTAATTTATCCTTACACTTACGGAACACACCCTTTCGATTTTATCGGATGGGATGGTTTTCATTATCCATGGGGATTTAGCATCCACAATTTTGAACCAATAACTGGTCGTTTACACCAACCGCCCCCCGTACATCAAACTTTTGAAGCTCATAATTTTGTAGTTTGCTCTTTTGTTCCTAGAAAATTCGATTATCATCCATTATCTATTCCAGCTCCATATAATCATTCCAATGTAGATTCTGATGAAGTTTTATATTATGTAGATGGAGATTTTATGAGTCGTAAATCAGTAGAAAGAGGACAAATCACTTTACATCCAGGCGGAATACCTCATGGGCCACATCCAGGTACGGTAGAAAAATCAATCGGTAAAGAAAGTACCGAAGAATTAGCAGTAATGATTGATCCTTTTAGACCATTGATGCTGACTGAAGATGCTTTAGAAATTGAAGACCCTAATTATTATAGAAGCTGGATGTCGGAATGAGCGTTTAGAATTGAGTAATGAGATGTGAGAAACTAGAATTAAGATTTAAGACGAAAGAATCAAGATAAAAAAATTAAAGACATGACAAATATTAATGAAACAATGACTAACGAACTAATTAGCCATCCTGAATATACTAACCAACAAAATCCTAACCAACTAACCACTAATCAGGACTTCCTCCCGATAAACGGAACGGATTATATAGAATTTTACGTAGGTAATGCAAAACAAGCAGCTCATTTCTATAAAACGGCATTTGGTTTTCAAAGTGTAGCTTATGCAGGGCCAGAAACGGGCGTAAAGGATACGGCTTCCTATATGATCCAGCAGGGGAAAATACGGTTTGTTTTTACTTCTGCTTTACGGTCAAACCATCCGGTTGCACATCATGTTCTAAAGCATGGCGATGGGGTAAAAGTTTTGGCACTTTGGGTGGACGATGCCTATAAAGCTCATGAAGAAACAGTTAAAAGAGGTGCAAGGTCATTCTTAGAGCCAGAAACTTTATCTGATGCAAACGGAGAGATCAAAAGAAGTGGAATTTATACTTATGGAGAAACAATCCATTTATTTATCGAGAGAAAAAACTATAACGGATTGTTTCATCCAGGTTTTGAGCCTTATCATTCTGCTTATAACCCTGAAGAAATAGGATTATTACATGTAGATCATTGTGTTGGAAACGTGGGCTGGCATCAAATGAATAAATGGGTCAGCTTTTATGAAGATACCATGGGTTTCAAAAATATTCTAACTTTTGATGATAAAGCCATCTCAACTGAATATTCTGCACTAATGAGTAAGGTAATGAGCAATGGAAACGGTTATGTAAAATTTCCTATTAATGAACCTGCAGAAGGAAAAAGAAAATCTCAGATTGAAGAATATTTAGAATTTTATGAAGGCGAAGGCGTACAACATGTAGCCATTGCTACCGCAGATATTGTTGATACCGTAAAAAAACTGAAAGCAAAAGGAATAGAATTTTTAAATACTCCCGAAACCTATTATGAAGATTTATTAGATCGTGTGGGAAAAATTGATGAAGACATTAAAGTGTTAAAAGAGCATAAAATTTTGGTTGATAGAGATGAAGAGGGTTATTTGTTGCAAATTTTCACTAAGCCTTTACAAGATAGACCAACAGTCTTTTTTGAAATTATCCAAAGAAAAGGTGCACAATCTTTTGGAGCAGGAAACTTTAAGGCTTTATTTGAAGCGATTGAAAGAGAGCAAGAATTAAGAGGGAATCTGTAATTTTGATAGACACAGAGGTTTTGTCAGGTTGAACGAAGTCGAAATCATATCCTAATAGTTAAGGAAACATTTCGACTCCGCTCAATGTGACAACTGAGTAAAATTTGTGTCCGAGAGCAGATTCGAACTGCCACACCCCAAAGGGCGCCAGCCCCTCAAGCTGGTGCGTCTACCAATTTCGCCACCCGGACAATAGATTTTGCAATAACAAAGATAGATTTTAATTGATTTATCTTAACTAAAAATTAAGATTTCAATATACAAACCAACCATTGTTCAAATAAAAATTAAACTAACTTTGTATCATGATTATAAAATCTGCCGATTTTACGGTAAGTAATACAAGAATTAGCAAATTACCACCACCAATTTTGCCTGAATATGCTTTCATCGGGCGTTCTAATGTAGGTAAATCATCATTAATAAATATGATTGTTAATGTAAAAGGTTTAGCAAAAACTTCTCAAAAGCCAGGTAAAACACAACTCATCAATCATTTTTTAATCAATAAGGAATGGTATATTGTAGATTTACCCGGTTATGGTTATGCTAAAAGTTCTAAATCTAACAGAGCAGAATGGGCTAAGTTTATTAGGTTTTACCTAGAAAAAAGAGAAAGTTTACAAGTAGTTTTTGTACTGATAGATAGCCGATTAGAACCCCAAAAAATAGATATAGAATTTTGCTGTTCTTTAGGAGAAAAAGGAATTCCTTTCTTTTTATTATTTACAAAAGCAGATAAACAAGGTAGCGTAAAATCTCAACAGCACATGGCAGCATTCAAAAAGGAGCTTGCAAACTTCTTTGAAGAAGTTCCTCAAATGATTTTAACATCTGCCGAAAACCAATTAGGTAAAGATGATGTTTTAGCTTTAATACAAGAGATAAATGGAAACTTTGTTATTCCAGAATTTGAGGAAAAACAAAGTCCTTCTTTAGGTTAAAACATAATTTTTGATGAAAAAATACCTTTCATTAGTTACATTTTCCCATACCATATTTGCAATGCCATTTGCATTTATTGGTTTTTTTTTAGCGATAAGTACTACCAATCATGAATTTTCATGGCTTAAATTAGTTTTGATGATTATATGTATGATTTGTGCAAGAAATGCCGCAATGGCTTTTAACCGATATTTGGATAGAGAAATTGATGCTAAAAATCCTCGCACAAAAATGAGAGACATTCCGTCCGGAAGGATTACCGCAAATAATGCTTTGTTATTTACTATTATTAATTGCTTTATATTTATTACTGCAACGTATTTTATTAATCTGCTTTGCTTTATTTTATCACCAATAGCTCTATTAGTTGTATTAGGTTATAGTGCTACTAAAAGATTTACCGCTCTTTGCCATTTGGTTTTAGGTTTGGGATTATCCTTAGCTCCTATTGGTGCGTATTTGGTGGTAACGGGAGAATTTGCACTTTTACCCGTTCTATTTTCATTGGCGGTTTTATGTTGGGTTAGCGGTTTCGATATTATTTATGCCTTACAAGATGAAGATTTCGATAGAACCGAAAAATTACATTCAATCCCTTCGTTTTTAGGGAAGAAGAACGCTCTGATGGTAAGTAATGTCTTACATATTTTTGCGGCACTTTTTGTAATCGTACCTCTATTTTTTACTACATTAACTTGGCCTTATTACATTGGATTAACAATTTTTATAGGAATGTTGATTTACCAACATCAATTAGTAAAGCCAAACGATTTAAGCAAAGTAAATTTTGCTTTCATGACTACAAATGGCATAGCTTCTGTGGCATTTGCGGTATGTTTTTTATTTGATATTTATTACAGACACTATTTATGATTTTAGAAAAAGTAAAGAGGAATTACCTTCCTCAAGAATTAAATATAGATTGGGATGCTTTAGAACCAATTTTTAACGAACTTTTAAACCGAGAAATTAATTCAGTTAATGAATTGGAAAAATGGCT
>JACMNZ010000402.1 GCA_014378285.1 Pseudopedobacter sp. | reverse complement strand
TGGCTCTGATTCTTCTTTAAATCTTCTTTTGTCCCTAACTAAACAATATACATCGTGATTTGCTTCAACTAATAAAGGCAATAGCCTTGTCCCTATGTAACCGTTTGCGCCTGTTAAAAGAATCTTCATAAAATATTAACATATTTTTTAGATAAGGGTTTCATTTGGTGATAGGCTAGTTGATAATAAAAGGTTATCATCTCTAAATTATGTAAATTCTGGCAACTTAATTTAAGGATAGCTTTGTTGATTTTTTTGCGTTAACGATAGAAACGGATACCGGCTTGTGGATAATGCCTGTGCAGTATGAGTGAATAGCGTGTTAAAACGCCCTAAATATTGTTATTTCTGAGCTAAAAACTTACAATATGTTTAAATTTTTAGATGTAACAATTTATAAGGTTAGGTTGTCTTAGCTTTAAACAATTTGTATTTTTAGTTGCTAGCTTTATTAAATGGATAATATAGAAATCGTAAAAGTTGCCCTTCAATCTATAAAAAGTAATAAATTAAGGACTTTTTTGACTGCCTTAATTATAGCCATAGGTTTAATGGCCTTGGTTGGTATTTTGACTTCTATTGATGCAATTAAAGGGTCTTTAAACAATACTTTTGCTAGTATGGGTGCCAATTCTTTTACCATTCGTAACCGAGGCACAGGAATTAGGATAGGCGGTAACGGCAGCAGACCAAAAAATTGGCCTGTAATTACCTACCGTGAAGCGATGGATTTTAAAGAAAGATTTTCTACGTCTTCTATCGTTTCTGTGAATACTTTTGCAAGTTTTGGGGCTACAGTTAAATTTAAAAATGATAAAACAAACCCCAATATATCTGTTTTAGGTGCCGATGCCGCTTATGTTTTTACTGGTGGTTATAAGATTGCCGAAGGGAGAAATTTCTCTAACAGTGAAATGGAATTTGGGGCAGGTGTGGTAATTATTGGAGATGAGATTAAGAAAAAGTTTTTTTCTAAGGATGTTTCTGCGATTGACCAAATTATCACTATTGGCAGTACAAAATTTAAGGTTATTGGAGTTTTTGCGGCTAAAGGATCTAGCGTAGGTTTTGGTGGAGATAAAGTTTGTGTAATTCCATTGGCAAAAGGTAGACAAATTATGGCAAACCCAAATCCTACCTATACCATTTCTGTTATGGTTGATGATCCTACGCAAATGGATTTTGTAAGTGGCGAGGCGACTTCTTTAATGAGAAAAGTTAGAGATTTAACGGTACAGGAAGATAGTAATTTCGAGATTACCAAGAGTGATGCGATTGCTGAGACTTTGATTAGTAACCTCAAATTTGTTCAAATTGCTGGGATTGCTATTGGCTTAATCACTTTAATTGGAGCTGCCATCGCTTTAATGAATATTATGATGGTTTCGGTTACAGAAAGAACGCGTGAAATTGGGATAAGAAAAGCAATTGGTGCGAACCCAAGTTTGATCCGTAAACAATTTTTATATGAAGCCATTGTTATTTGTTTGATTGGTGGTACCGTTGGTATTTTTCTAGGAATTGTGATGGGAAATCTTTTAGCGGTTGCAATGGGCGCTTCATTTTTAATACCTTGGCTGTGGATATTTATTGGCTTGGTGGCTTGCATAAGCACAGGATTGGCTTCAGGGATTATTCCTGCTTCAAAAGCCTCAAAGCTTGATCCTGTAGATGCATTAAGATACGAATAGATAGCTATTTAACCTTAACATTTTCTAAATTGATTTCTGATAATTTAGTCAATTTATCTTGTTCAAAAAGAATGTGATAATCTGAAAGAGGAACTTTTTCTTTTCCTTTATATTCAAAGTTGCCATAGTTCTGAAAATAATATTCTTCACCTACTTTTTGCAAACCATTAATTGCCCTAAAACGGTTTCCACCTTTACTGTAAGCAAAATAATCCATGCTGTGGTCTTTTGCATCAAACCAAAAATAGAACATATCGTCATGATGTGAGCCACCGTTTTCTTTTTTAAAGCTTATTTCTATCTCATCATAGGTTTTGCCCTTTACCATTACAGATTTTAGGTATTTTTTCTCTACCGCATCATCATTCAATTTTAAAGGTAAAAGCGCAAAATAGACTACTGAGTTTACAGATTCAGCGTATTTTAAAGAATCTTTTGGAGATAAAGGTGTAACCAATCCGTTTACTTCCCTTGAAAAACCATGGTTAGAAAGTTGATCTTTTACTTTAGCAGACATACTATCGCTAAAAGAACGTTGGTAAAACCAATCCTTATCGTTTAAATTAATAGAATAATGGAATTGTCTAAAATCAAACGTTAAAGCTTTATTATCAAGCTCATCCATCCCATAAAAATGGATAGATTGGTCAACTATTTTTTGAGG